>JBQCGN010000030.1:0-4410 GCA_051955655.1 Candidatus Nitrosocosmicus sp.
GGTAAACTGCAAAGGATCTATGAGCTACCATAATCACATTGAGTTCCAAAAGCTTTTGTTGATTTTCTTTAAAAAGAATGTCCGAAAATTTGTCAACTAAAATCAAGTCGTTATAAAGTCTTTTATAGTTTAGGTAGGGTAATTCTCTTCCTCTTTGACAAATACATATTGTTCTAAGACCTTCATCTTTTGCTCCATCCATTATTTCCAGAGCAGAATGACTTCCAACCACTCCAACAGATATTTTTTCTAAGTCGTATTCATTTTTTATAAGATTTTCTATGGATTTATTATTTTTGCTCTTATTATTATCAGGGTTAAAGTTATCAAGCATAATATAGCACTAAATTTTATTCAGTATTTTGTTTCTTTAATTCTGATTCTATAGCTTGTCTTAAATCTTGATCATTTTTATTGGAATAGTCAACTCCCAAGGTTTCAGCAATAGATTCCAATTTCTCTCTGTCTAAAGATTTAGAAGTCGTTGATGAATATCTATCAGTTTCTAAAGTTTTTTTTGCATCGATTCGTGCCCTTTGAAATTCAGATGATGCCTTACCCAATGATCTGGCTAGTTCAGGAATTTTCTTTGCCCCAAAGAAAAGTATGACAACTATTAGAATAATTATAATCCATTCAGCACCATTTAAAAAAGCCATAGACTTATTTTACATTCCTTATTAATAAACGATAATACCTTTTAATATCAGTTCGTTTCATTTTATCAAAAGTATAGTAGTGTCAATTGTAATGATGTTTCGCACAATATTATTTTTTTTGAGATGCAAATTAAATATAACGGTAAAAGAAATATAATTAGAATTATAATAAATGATAAATTATGAGATACAATGAAGCTGCATTCATTGGTCTGAAGAACTCTAGGGATGCTCAAATGAAACTATTTAATTATACAGGTTTCGCGATGCTGACTTATACAATTAAACAATCTCCGGATGGAAAAGGCTTTTTGCCGGTAGGAGAACAAACATTTGTGGCAAAATCTCCAATATATAACAATCAAATAATTATATACTTGACAGATGAAGAAGGTTTTGCAAAAGCTCAATCAAATACTTTTGATGTTGAAGAATGTGAAAGATTATATAATAAGATACTGAATGAAGGAATTGTAGAATTCAAGGGGCAAATAAAAACTATATGATTATCTCCGTACCAATTTTCTTATTTTCCAAAATAACTTTAGTTAAATTATCTATAGTTGATTTAAAAACAACGGTTTTTAATTTAGATCTTTCAATTACCTTTAAGCTTATTAGATCCATCAAATCATAAGTTCCAGCCATAGAATTTTCTATTTTCAATAGATTTATGCAATCTCTTATGCCGATAGATTCAAACATTTTTGCATCTGGATTGGTCCTAGGATCAAAGTTAAATATTCCTTCGACATCTGTAGCATTATAAAATTTTTTTGCCTTTATTTTTTCGGCTATTAAAGCAGAGGTGGCATTTGTACTCTGTCCAGGATATAATCCTCCGGTAACGATTATTTTATTGGTTAGGATGGCAGATGAAATTTCATCTAGATTTTGTGGACTCAAAGGAAAACAAAGATCTTCCAGACCTGAGATTAACAATTTTGCATTAATATGAGAAACCTGGATGCCAATTAAATCTAATCCAGCTTCATCACACCCCAAAGACCTTGACAAATTAATATAAAGTCTTGCTATTTTGCCCCCTCCAGTGATAATTACTGGTTGATATTTCTCATCTATTTTTTTTATAAGGTTAACGTAATCATTTAATAGTTTAATATTCATATCGAAATTAAAAATACTTCCACTCAATTTTACGACAATACGGGGTTTAATCATTTTGTTGTATGTTTTTTATTTTATCAATATATATCTAGTCTAATATTTATTTTAGAATACTATCGAAGGCATTTTCAAAAAACAATCTCTTTTCTTTAGTTGTATATATTCTAATCATATCCAAATAGCCCGTAATGGCACTAATCAAGGGTATTTTATCGAACGATTTTTCATATTCTTGTTTTTTATCCATAATCATTATTGAAGATACTTCTTCTTTTTTTGGTGCCAAAGGTATTGATGGTGCTCTAGATATATCCAAAAATATAGGATAACCGGATCTTCTGTACTCATTAACAATTTTAGTTAATTCCACTATTTGCTTATTAAAATAAAGTATGCCTTTTTGATTATGGATCTGATTTCCAAATGCATCTTTGGCTTTGCCATGAGATCTAGTGTTATTTTTTTGATTGGAGAGTAAAAGAAATTCATAAATACATTTTAAAAGATCTCTATTCCTGTAATCTTTTGCCAATTTTATGGACATATCAATATCAGATTTTTTTTGACCATTTTTCAAGTTGCATAAACTTTCAAGAACTAATTCATCATGAAGATTAAAAAATTCGTTCAATGATTTAATATCAGCAAATTGCAAATATTTATTTTGAATTTTCATAGCGTTTAATAACATTACTTCGCCAGATCTGACTGTTTTATGAAAATATACCGCTTTGAACATTTGGTATCTTGAAATAAGCATGGATTCAAAGGAATATAATGACGATTTTTCTATCCCTAATTTATTATTAGATACGACCTCTAGAGAATTTATTATTCTATGATAATCTATTTTACCATATTCAGTTCCAGTAAAATAACTGTCTCTTGGAAGATAATCCATTAAATCCACAGATAATCCTCCAGAAATAACTTCATTTAAAAAATTTAATCTATGTTTCCCAAAGCTAAGCGAGGCTATTTCGTCAGGATCATAACCATTTCTTTTAATTATATCGGAAATTATAGTTTGTGTGATAATATTATAGCCAATAGACTCGTGGTTTATTTTATAAGTGGAATCCGTTTCTGATACCTCTTCAAAAAGATGATAAAAGGGACCATGACCTACATCATGCAATAATGCAGAGACTCGCAGTTTTTGAATATAATCCTGATCCGAAAAATAATCTTTACTGTATAATGTTTGCCCTGCTAAACCTGCCAAAAACATGGATCCTATTGAATGTTCAAATCTAGAATGTAAAGCACCAGGATAAACCAAGTGTGCCCCTGCTAATTGTCTAATTCTTCTTAATCTTTGAAAAATGTGTGTATCAATTAATTCTTTTTCTAATAGGGTAAATTTTATATTCCTGTGGATCGGATCAGTAATTTCACCTATAAATTTCAGAGTCATATATGATTTACATAGATAGATTTAAAGTCTAAATATACTTGTAATTGACTTCAATTATCAACATGAATAATTTTGATTATTGAATTCATTATCGAAACTGGATCTGATTTATAAGCGGGAATAACATTCCAATTTAACAGTTTAGCTAAATTCAAATACGCATTTCTCACTTTTCCTAAAAATGATATATTTTTTTCAAATTCATCCATAACAAAATTATTATCAATGGATCTTTTGTATGAAATAGACGGGTCGATATCTAAAACTATCACAATATCTTCCTTGGGAAGACCTTTATCTAAATTAAATAACCAATCAAAATTCATATCATTTGCTAGTCCATACACCAAATTAGATTGATAATATCTATTTATAATCAAAAGTTCACATTTTTCTCTGACTTGTTCAATTTCTGATTTCTTTTCCCATCTATTTGCAGAAAGTAAAATATGTTTTACTTCGTTGGTATAATTTACTTTTCCATGCAAAAAAAGTTCTATTTCTTTTCCTATTCTAGTTGTGTAATCAGGAAAATTTAATAAACTTATTTTTCCCGGGTAATTATTACTATAATAATTATAGAGTAGTCTAGATTGTGTTGTTTTTCCTGATTTATCTAATCCTTCTATAACAACAATCTTTCCATTATCTTTCTTTTTATGTTCATCAATTTTATTCAAAAAATGTCTATCACACAGATAGATTATCTTTTAAAAAAAGTTTTAATTTATAAATCCATTAACTAGAACTAAAATAGTTGAATATAAAAAGTATAAAAATTAATGTAATATTAGCAAGCATTTATCTAATAATTTTTTTTGCATTTACTTCAGGTATTATTAATGCAATAATAGAGGGTCAAAACTATAATGTATATCAATTCATACCTTCACGTTCTATCCAAAACAATTATGAAACAATAATTGGAATTTTTATTTTGATATTCGGTTTGATAGGAATTATGGTGATGTATAAAGCATACAATAACAACAAAAACAATGAAAAATACATTTACATTTCAGTTGGGTTAATAATATTTTCACTATCAATATATTTTATGTATTATTTAGTAAACCAAAAACAATAAAAAGATAAAAACAAATACAAATGTATTAAATATCAATATAATTAAAATAATGCCATTTAGAATAGGGAATAAAACAATCTTTTCTTTTCCTCAAATTTTTTGTTGAAGATGAAAGAAAT
>JBQCGN010000031.1:0-3918 GCA_051955655.1 Candidatus Nitrosocosmicus sp.
GATTATTATTGCTGTCTGTTTAAAGAAAACTCTATAGATGTTCAATAAATTGATAATTTCTTTGATAGGAATACAAAAAATAATAATATCGGAATTTCTTATTGAATCTAAAAGATCATTGGAAATGACATTTTTTTTATTGTCATTGTATTCTGAGGCGTAATCGATTTTCTTTATGTCATAAAGAAAAATCTTTTCCACCTCTATCATATTGACATTCAATGTCTCTTCTAAATGATATCTTTGATCTCTGATATTATTGAAATAATCAAAGAACCATTTACCCATTTTTCCTGCAGCTCCAATTACTGTTATAGTATTTCCCATTTTGATTAACAATAACTTTTTATTATTTTAATGGATTTACCATCTGTTCTAGAATGTCTAAACCTCTGTTAAGTTTTTCTTCATCTATACAAGTTGATATTCTTATATAATTTTTATAACTTTCTCCAAAACCACTCCCGGGTGCAACAGCAACACCTCTTTGTAATAGATTCTCAATCAAAGTAAGATCATCAATATCCAAATCTTCATTAATTTTTGCATAAACATACATTGCACCATCAGGATAATAAAATTCAAAGGGCATAGATTTTAGTCGGGAGCAGACCAAATCGATTCTTTTTTTTATAATCTGATTAAATTCAAGTGGATTAAAAGATAATGCCGCCAATGCACAAAGTTGCATAGGCTCTGCTACTGAGGTTAATGATAAGGATTGAATCTTTATCAGTTTATTAATGATATCCTTATTTAAAGAACTTGCAAATCCTACTCTAAATCCAGTCATTGAATAAGTTTTTGAAAAAGAACCGATCATTATTGAATTGTTATACGAATATTTTAAAATGCTTGAGAATCTTTTGAAAGTATAATTACAATAAACTTCGTCGCTTAAAATAAAAAGGTTATATTCTTTTGCTATTTCTATAATGTCTCGCATTTTATTATCATCCAAAATCTTCCCCGTCGGATTATTTGGATAATTTAAACAAATTATTTTCGTATTGATATTTATTGCATTTTCAATTAACGTAATATCGGGTTCCCATTTTTGATCAAGTGTTGTATTTATCACTTTTGCCTTAATGCCCATATAATTAGCACAATCTTTGTAAGCTGGCCAAGCCGGCTCTATAATTATTATTTCATCCCCGGGTCTAAGCAACGAAGAAAATGTGCAAAAAATTGCAAATCTACCCCCTACTGTAGCTATAATATTTTGAGCATTTAATTCATTTAACTTATCATTATTATATTGATTCAAATATTCTGATAATTTGGTTCTAAGATCAATTATACCCGCAGATTCTGTATAATGATATCTATGATTATTATATATTGATTCTAGCTCGTCTTTAATCCGGATCGGCGGAGAAAAATCAGGTTCTCCAACTTCCATGTGAATAATTTCTCTCCCAATAGAATCAAGCATCTTTGCTTTATTAAATACATCCATATGTGTTCTAATTTTTATGCTGGACAAAACTTTTTGGTCTTCAGATTGTAAAATTTTATCTGTATTTGAAAATGCATTAGATGATGTTCTTATGTTATTTTTTGTATTTTGTATTTTATTTTTTTCAGTCTTCTGTATGTTAACAGATTCATTTATTAACAAATTTATAACTCTTCCCGAAAACTCGGGATCTAACCCAAAACCGTTTGTTTCTTTTAATATATAGTTTTTTATTTCTTGTTCTATCCTATCATCAACTACATTAAGATTTAATTTATTTTTAATTTCGCCAATTTCTTTTGCAATTTTCATTCTTTCATTAATCAAAGAAATGATATCATGAGTGATTGTTTTCATATGATGCCTTAAATTTTCTAATTTTTCTTCAGACATACTGATTAATCCTTTTCTAATATCTTCTACGATCTATTGTTTATTATATTCTATTTTAAAATTCGGGGTATTAAATTACATTTAATACAATTGTCTAAAAGTATTATTGCCATAACACTATCCACTACTGGAGGGGCCCTTGGCACAACACAGGGATCATGTCTACCTTTAACTTGGAGATCTGTTTCTGTTTTATCCTCATAATTTATTGTTTTTTGATACATCGAAATTGACGCAGCTGGCTTAAATGCAACATCCAACCTTAATGGCATTCCATTGGATATACCTCCAAGAATTCCTCCAGAATTGTTTGTTCTAGTTAATACTTTTTGAGTGTTTTTTTCAAAATAAAATGAATCGTTATTTTCTGACCCTTTAAGACTAGCGCCATTAAAACCTGATCCAAACTCTACTCCTTTGACTGCCGGGATGCTAAACAAAGCCTTCGAAATTTCAGATTCCAACGACTCAAAAATGGGCTCGCCCAAACCTGCAGGAACTCCCCTGCAAATGCATTCAATTATGCCACCTAGCGAATCACCGCTTTTTCTAGCAGTTAAAATAGCTTCCCTCATTTTATCAGCGGATTTAAAATCAGGACAACGTACTTCATTTAAGTATCTTTTACTTGATAGCTCATCAAATGAAAAATTATCTGTATCGATGGTAATTCCTCCTATAGATTTGGTATAACTTATAATCTCAATGTCAAGCATTTTCAAAATTTTTAGAGCAATTGCTCCTCCCATTACCATGGTCGCGGTTAGACGACCAGAGAACCTTCCACTTCCACGATAGTCTGCAAATCCACCATACTTTACATGTGCGGGATAATCTGAATGTCCCGGCCTTGGAGTGTTTTTAATTTCATCATAAGATCTTGAATCAGCATCGGCATTCCAAATTATTACACAGATTGGCGCCCCTGTAGTATAACCATTAAATGTCCCCGATAAAATACAAGCCTTATCGGTTTCTTTTCTCTGAGTCGTTATTAATGATTGACCCGGTTTCCTCAAATCTAATAACGGTTGTATATCAGATTCATCCAATCTCAAGCCAGCTGGGCATCCATCTATAATTGCACCTATACATTTACCATGACTTTCTCCGAAACTCAAAATAGAAAATCGGTCCCCTAAAATATTTGCTGGCATATAGTTTTCAGTTTATAAATCTAATATATTATTATTTTTTTGATCATTTTTAATCTATCTTAATATAACAATAAAATCTAATCAAAAAAACATGTCATTTGAATTTCTGCTTTGAAATATACAAAGGGGAAAGGAAACTAGTTTAGATAAAAGTGAGAGATTTTCAAAGAAGATAAGAAAAAGTATTGCAAAATTCCAAAAGGATTGATCTAGATTGATATTTTTGCTCCCAAATTTTTCATATCCTCAATAAATCCCGGATATGAAACATCAACTGATTCAACTCCTTCTATATCTGATTCATCACTGGCCAAAGAAGCAATAAAAAAAAGCCATAAAAAGCCTGTGGTCATTGAAAGAATCAAGCGATGCATTCTTGATTTTTACTGGAGCAGTAATAAAAAGAGAATCAAACTCTTCTTTAATATCTGCTCCAAATTTCACCATTTGAGAAGCTATATTAGAAACCCGATCTGTTTCTTTATACCTTGCATGAGAAATTCCGCTAATCTTAACTGGATTTCTACATCTCAAGGAAATTATTGATAAAACAGGAAGTAAATCCGGTGTATCTCTTAAATTGAATTCTCCACCTTCGAGGGTTTTTGTACCATCAATGCTTAAAATGCCATTTTTTTCATCAACTGTCAAATCGGCTCCCATTTTTTTTAATATATTGATAATATTAAAATCACCTTGGGGCAAGGAAAAGTCCAAATTGTGAATAGTAACTTTTCCGTTGCTGAGTATAGCAGAAGATAAAAGCAGAGCGGCAGTTGAAAAATCTCCAGGTACTTTAAAAGTTGTAGCAGCATAATCTCTATCATTTGGTATTTCGTATAAATCCGTTATAACATCACTGCTGTTATTTTCACTATGGGATGAAACAAGGCTAGTATTTGCATT
>JBQCGN010000032.1:0-5955 GCA_051955655.1 Candidatus Nitrosocosmicus sp.
TGATTTACTGAATAACAAAGTAAATTTGTCTATTGATTTTAACTTTGATTAATAAACTACCTTAAATAATCTCTAAATTCGAAAATATTTGTTAGATTATATTTTTAGATATTCAATGGTATCTGAAAATGGCTTTAGCGGGATCTTAATTTATTTTCAATTAAATTGGTTATCAAAGTATAATTCTTATAAAGAAAGATAAAATAGAATTAGATGAATAGTAATGTTGTGGCTAATAAATATCCATTCTGGCCGTTTTACTCTAGTATAGGCTTTTTGTCGTTTGGAATGTTATTGATTGTATTAAGAGCAGGTGTTAGAACATCTTTAATTTTTTTTTTGTTGGCCATATTTTTCTTAATTATCTGGATTTATTACATTATCAAAATAGATCTAACAAAAAATAAGAAAAATAAGGATACATGTGTATGTTCTATTTGTGATCATAAGCAATCTGATATGTGTATTAAAAAAAAATGTCCTTGCTGCATTACCGTAAAGGATAATGAAGCAATTGACCATACCAATAATTCTTTTTAAAGTATTTTTTAATGAAGTATATCATGACTCGACAAAGGATCGACACAATCAACTTAAATTTTTAAGAACAATACATATTTACTTTGATCTAGTTTGAAATTAAAAAGATATGGAAATTATATCATATTTTTTGGAATATTATTGATGACTGCAGGCGGTATATTCATACTGCAAAGCATGTCTCTTATGGGACCTCCTACTTCCTTTATGTATAAGAATAGTGACTGGACTGGTTATGGATTTATAATAATTATTACGGGTATAATTATGGTAATATTTGGAATAATTATTACATCCAGTACAGGTACAAACAATAGATAATTTGCCCTCTTCATTATTCTGCAACATCAATTATAACACCTATTTAATTGTGTTTTTTTATTTTTGACCTTTTATGTATCTATTTTAAATAAATACAAATTCTTCAAACTACTGATTTAAAAAATTTTTCTAATTATAAAGTATAAACTTGACATGCTTGATACTATTTATATGCAAAAAGCAATAAAATTCCCATATTTCCCTAATACTAATTATTTGCTGGAAGAGATGAATGCTATTGATGTTAAAGATAAAATAAATGAAAAAACAATTGCAATGTTAGTTCTAGGAGCTTGTGAAAATCATGGAGACCACATGCCTTTTGGGTCTGACTTTATCTTTCCTGTGAAACTTGTAGAAAATATCATCAAAGATTTAATTAATTCAAAAGAGGGACTACATGATTTGGATAGTAATATTATTTTACTTCCTGCTATTCCATATGGTGTTAGCTCTCACCATAACACCTTTCAAATGACGCTGAGTTTGGAGCCAATAACCTTGATAAGCATTATAGAGAACATTATTTCAAGCCTTTATAGAAATGGTATCCGGAGAGTTATTGTTATAAATGGACATGATGGTAATATCGGACCTATTGAAATAGCCTCGAGGAATATTAAAGATAAATTCCCTGAAATGGTGATTGCTTGCTTAGAATCGTGGTGGGTATTAGTTGGTCAAAAAAATAAAGGTCTTTTTGAAGTATGGGATGGGCTTGGACATGGAGGAGAAGCTGAAACATCTGCAATGTTATATGTAAGACCAGATTTGGTTGATATTAAACTTGCTCCAATTCAAACAATACCAAATTTACCAAGTCAAGAAGTTAGGATATATTGGAAATTCAATGAATTAACAAACACAGGTTCTACTGGAGCCCCACATAAGGCTACAAAAGAAAAAGGAAAAGAAATTGTTGAAATACTAAAGGGTATATTAATTTCGTATATAAAGAACATGGACAATTGTAATTGGAAATATGGATTAGAACGACCTAATACTGATGCTTGATTATTTTCTTGTAAATAATAAATAAAATACATTAGGTAATTTTCTTTCTACTTCATTTTTGTGATTATTAATCCTTAAAATTTGTATAATTTCATGTTGAGAATAAAATTAAGTTAATAGAGGTTGCCAATTGACAAGAAATTTTTTATATCATATATTATACCAGTTGATGATTGATTAACAAATAATATTATCTTAATTTAAGATTAAAGGTCGTTTTCTTTTTGTTCTACTAATCCTGCTGCTTTTTCTACCTCATATGCATTTTCATATCGAATATCGTCTTCGAGGTTGTTTTGAATAACTTCAAAAATATCATTAATTCTGTTTCCCATGGATGGAGACTTTCTGTTTACATGTTCTTTTATTTCTGCTTTTGTGGCTGGAAATTGAAGTCCCTCCAGCAGATTTGCCATTTTAGATGCTTTCTTTCTATCTGTTGCTGCATTGACGGGGGGTTCGCCTTTTATATCTCCAACACGATTATATGCAGAATCAAAACCGGAATTATTTGAATCGGTATAGTTCTTGTCTTTTGAAATATAGGACATACATTTATTTCTAATTTCATTTGATTTATATTGATCGGACTGAATACCGTTTAATTTTATTTTGATAAAATAAATAAGGATATTAATAGAGAAATAGAGAAGAAAAATATTCTAAAATATGTTGGGTTTAGTTATCGCCGTTATTGCATATCCATTTGCTATTTTATAGATATATTAATAGCCCGCAGATCTCCCTGTTTGGTTTGCTTCATTAACTTGCAGTTGTTTTTGAATTTGCTTTCCTAAATTTTCCTGTCCTTGACCCGATTGTCCTTGACCCGATTGTCCAACAGGGCCGGACTGACTTTGACTTTGGCCCGAATGACTTTGACTTTGGCCTGCTTGTCCAATAGAGCCAGATTGAGATGGACTGCTTTGTGCTTGGGATTGATTTTGTTTTGAGGAACTAGTTTGATTTTGGGATGTACTATTACCGCTCGATGAGGAAGGTGTTGTTGATGATTGATTTTGACCCGAGACCGAATTCAAATTTTCATACGCAAAAAAAAGAGCAAAAGACAACGCTATTGATATAATTATTAAAGGAGTTTTATGCATTAAAAATAAAAGTGCCTAATAGGTTATATAGAGGTATATAATGCAATGGTTATTTATCTTTGATTTCTTATTTCTCGAGCAAGATATTTTATTACCGAAGATTTCTAAATGTCGTTGATGAAGGTGATTTTTCTCTATTTATTTTTTCGATACGACCGTTTACATACCCGGTTTCTAGCATTAATAATGCATATAAAATATTTGCAATATGTGTTTGTATAATGGATTCAACAACGTCTATTTTTTCACCGATGTTTGTTTTTGTAATATATTCTATTAAGGTATTATTTTTTCCTAAAATCTTCAATTTAAAAGTTTCAAAAATTATAATTTGATTATCGTATGTAATTGTTTTAAAAGTAATTTGTGAATGCGGATAATCATTTGTGATTATTTTTTTTACTCCAATGAAAAATTCAGGAAAATTGTCCTCCAATCTTGTGTCTTTAATTGCATTATAAATTATATTTGATGGAACTCTTAGAGTAATCGATTTAGATATCAAAGACATTTATAATAAATATATTAATTAAAGTTAAAATTCTTTTATATTATGAAATTAAGCACGATAAACCTTATTTTTTGAATACTTGTTTTCAAAACATCACTAATAAATTTCTTTTAGTTAAAATTAAGAATTTTTCAAAAATTGATATATTTTTAAAGCTCACAAAAATATTTGTCTGTCTGTTGTAAAAAGCCATAAATGTAGTCCTGCTCAATATTATTACTTATATACATGTATGAGAGTTTCTATTATGCCTTTTGACAAATGATGAATGTAAAAATTCCGCAAGGACGGAAGTAATTAGTGGCACAAATCAAGTTTTAGAAAGGTTTGTTAGTTTTATGTCTGGGTCAAAAACTATAAAATGTTGTGGTAACAGCAATACCATTTCACTTGCTTTTAAAATTAAAGAATATAGAGATTTGCTTTATAGTTATTATAATAGAAATATCAATATTAAATTTGTAACTGAAATAACGAAAGAAAATATTACATATTGCAAAAAAATTATGGATTATGTTGAGTTACGTCATTTCGATGGAATCAGAACAGACTTTATACTGAATGAATCAGAATTTCTTGCTTTGGGTTTTTTTTTACATAACTTTGAGAAATCTGGTAATAATATTCAAAAAATAATATACAGTAATGTAGGGGATTTAGTCGGTCACCAAATACAAATATTTGAAAGTTTTTGGAACAGATCAGTTCCCGCTGAACAGAGGATAAAAGAATTAGAAAGAGAATATGAAATAGGTAATACAGAAGTAATTCAATATTCCAAAAAAACAAAAGAATTATTGATCGATATGGTAAAAAAATCTAAGGAAGAGGTATTATTGCTACTACCTACAATAAATGCGTTTCTTCGAGAATATCGTTTAGGTGTATTTAAAGATTTGCTGGATTCTGTATTAATAAAACATGTTAATGTCATTATTTTAACTCCTACAAACGAAGAAATAGATAAAATCATCAAGAGTTTTAAGGGTAACGAAATTAAAAATTTTGTTATTTATCCTTTTGAAGTTGCTAACGAAATGAAAATAAATACCATAACAATCTTAGTTGTAGATAAAAGGGAGTCATTAGTAATAGAAAAAACAGATGATAGTAAAGAAAACTTTGAGGATGCTATAGGCTTATCGACTTACTCTACAAGTAAACCCACGGTAATATCATATGTTTCAATATTTGAAAGTTTAATAAACCAAATAAAAATGTACGAGCGCTTAAAAATTCATGGTAAAATGCAAGAAGAGTTTTTAAATATTGCAAGTCATGAGTTAAGGACACCTGTTCAAGCAATATTAGCTTATTCCGATCTCATAGATCATCATCCTGAGAAGAGAGCAGAAATGGTGGAGGCGCTGAAAAGAAATGCCAGTTATCTTCAGAGACTTGCAGAAGATATTTTGATAGTAACTAAAATTGAAAGCAAAACATTAGTTTTACACAGAGAAAAATTTGATATTGAAAATTTGTTATCTGTTTTTATTGAAGATTATAAAAAAAATATTCGATCTTCTGATAAATATATTACAATTGATTTGAATTATATCAATAAGCAAAAAAAATCTCTTTTAGTAGAGGCTGATTATCAAAGGATAATACAGGTATTTACCAATCTTTTGGATAATGCAGTCAAATTTACAAAAGAATTAAAAGAAAAAGGACTAATTTCTATTATTGTTGAAGAAAAAAGTGGAGCAAATCCACAAGTTATTTTCAAGATCAAAGATAATGGCAGAGGTATTGATGAAGATATATTACCAAGATTATTTACAAAGTTTGCTTCAAAGTCAGAGAGAGGTACTGGTTTAGGATTATTTATATCAAAAAGTATTGTAGAATCACATGGTGGGAAAATATGGGCAGAAAATAATAAAGATGGCAATGGGGCTACATTCTCCTTTTGTTTGCCTCTTAACTTCATAAAAGATGATGATACTTTTCTTTTTTAGTTAGAAATAAAATTGATTAATGCACAATGACACGAAAATGATGACAAAGGCATTAACATAAAGATAAAAAAGAAAGTGGTGATAGTTGATGATGAAGGTGAAATATCTTTAGCTTTTAAGATAGGATTAGAGGATAATGGATTTGCAGTTGATATTTTCAATGACCCTCAAGAAACACTGCTTCATTTTAAACCAAATACATACAATTTAATGCTATTAAATATTAAAATACCAAATTAAATGGCTTGGAGTTTTACTATTAAATGAAGTGCAAAGACAACAACACAAAAGTTTGTTTTATCACTGCTTCAGAGATTTTTTTTAATGAAAATGTCATAAAAGAAATATGTAGTTTGTTAGGTGCCGAATCAATACAAGGAAACCAATTAAATTGAAGGAATTAGTTGAGTCAATTCAAAAGCAATTAAATTGTTGATAATTTGTTAGTATTGATGGAATGTTATTATTAAAATCTATATATTTTAATCATTTAAATATT
>JBQCGN010000033.1:0-5824 GCA_051955655.1 Candidatus Nitrosocosmicus sp.
GGTGCAGAAACTCCAGCAAGGAACCCATATGTAGCAGAGATGTACAAATTAGCATTAGAGGGAAAGCTCTACAGCAGATCAATCCCATAAATTTTTTTATTTGTATTTTGTATTAATGAACAATAAACATTTATTTTTCGTGATCCAAAGCAGGATCATTAGATTGTTTTAGTTTTTCAGAAAAGCTTATTGTTTTACCATGATCAGAGATAGAAATGCTAGTATTAACCCGTATGTGAAGTCCTAGAGATCTATAGACAGCAAGTAGATCACCACCAGATATTTTTGAAATTTCACCATAGCGTATTAATTCATTTAATCTTTTAACTAGTACTTTTGTTTGAAAAGGAAATTGTTGTTCTCCAAGAGTTAAAACTTCGTCTCCACGGTCATACAAATACCGGTTTAGGAAATCTCTTTCTGAAACATTATTTAAAGAAGTATTATTTTGATATGATTTCTCCTGTTCTATATTTTTTCTTTCTTTTTCCTTGCTAGCAACCTGTTCTTTAAGAGCCCTCATCTTCCTAGCTTTTATCAACTCAAGATCAGGATCTTCTATATTTGATTTTTCGTTATGAGTCAATTTAACCTTTGATCACTCCCAATGGTACAAGTCTAACTACTTTAGTAGCAATACCAACATTATGGGATATATCCGCCACCATATCTACGTCTTTGTATGCTTCGGGAGTTTCTTCGATCAGACCATTTTTAGTCATAGATCGAGTATAGATCCCTTTAGATTCTAATTTTCTTTTTACTTCGTCTATTGTATGGTTTCGCTTTGCCTGAGATCTTGACATAGTTCTACCAGCTCCATGAGCAGTAGATCCAAAACTTAAATCCATTGATTTTTCATTACCCAATAGTATCCAACTAGCAGTACCCATAGATCCAGGAATTATAACAGGCTGACCTATTGAACGATACTTTTGAGGCAATTGTTCCATTCCACTAGAAAATGCACGCGTTGCCCCTTTCCTATGTACAACTAAATCTCTAGTTCCTTCACCGTCAATCTTATGCCGTTCTACTTTTGCTATATTATGAGATACATCATATACCAATTCCATATCTAAATCTTGTTCACTCATTTTAAAGATTCTTTGAAATGTCATTCTTGTCCAGTGAGTAATCATTTGCCTATTTGCCCAAGCAAAATTCAAAGCTGAAAACATGGATTTTCTATAACTTTCACCCTCGGGTGAAGTATTGGGAACACAAGCTAATTCTCTATCTACAATATTGAGATCATATTTTTTTGCAGCCTGCTCTGACAATCTCAAGTAATCACTGCATACCTGGTGTCCAAATCCTCGTGATCCACAATGAATTAAAATATTGATTTGACCCTCTTTTGTGATTCCCATTGTTTCAGCAGCTTTGAGATCATATATTTTATCTACCTTTTGTATTTCCAAGAAATGATTACCTGAGCCTAAGCTTCCCAATTGAAGGGAGCCTCTTTTTCGTGCATTATTTGAAATATGCATAGGATTGGCCCCTGCCATTTTCCCAGATTCTTCACAAGATTCTAAATCACTATTTAAGCCATAACCATTTTCAATCGACCATTTTGCACCTTCAACAAGTAATTCATCTAATTCAGAAGAAGTAAGCTTGACTTGACCCTCGCTTCCGACACCTGTAGGGATAGAAGAAAACAATTCATCCACGAGAATCCTAAGATTTGGGCGTATATCCGATTCAAACAGATTTGTTTTAATTAAACGCACGCCACAATTGATATCATATCCAACACCACCAGGGCTAATAATACCCTCTTCTAGATCAGACGCGGCTACACCTCCAACAGGAAAGCCATACCCCTCATGTCCATCAGGTAAGACAACCATATGTTTTTTGACTCCAGGTAAAGTAGTTACATTTACAGCCTGATCCAGCGTACGATCTTCAACCATCTTAGTAATCAATAAATCATTTGCAAAGATTGTAACGGGTATATTCATTCCTTTAGATTCATCCTTACAAATCTGATATTTGAAATTTGAAATTTTATTAACTTTATGTTTTCCGTTTTTTGTTACTAATAAGCCAGACATTATTACTATAAGTTAAATATTCTATATTTGTTAAATATTAATCATCCTAAATAATAAATTAGATTATTATTATCTTAGAATAATTAATGCCTATTTTACCAATTGATAATGGAAGATATGGAAGCAAAGAAATGAAAGAAATTTTTTACGAAGATAGAAAACTAAAGTATGAATTAAAATATGAGGAAGAAGTAGCAAAAGCCCAAGCAGAACTTAAAATAATTCCACTTGAGGCGGCCAAGGAAATAACAGAAATAATAGAATCAAACAGAATAACTTTAGACAGAATTAAAGAATTAGAAAATATAAGCGATCACGATATTGCAGCAATCGTAGAGGCAATTGGGGAACAATGCTCAAAAAATACAAAACCTTGGATCCATTACGGATTAACAAGTAATGACGTAGTCGATACTAGTACATCTATGCAGATGAAAGACGCTTTTGAAATAATAGAATCAAAGATAAAAGAATTAATAAAAGAATTAATAAAAAAAGCAACAGAAAATCAAAGTTTACCGGCAGTAGGTAGAACCCACGGCCAACATGCAAGTATTATTGCATTCGGTTTAAAATTTGCAACATGGACTAATGAGATGTTAGAGCATTTGACAAGAATAAACGAAGGTAAGAAAAGATTTCTGTTATGCAAAACTTTAGGTGTAGTTGGAACCGGTTCTGTAATGCGCAAGGAAGCATTGGAAGTTCAAAACAAGGTTTCAGAAAAATTAAATCTTTTTCCAATTGAAGCAGCAACACAAATAATTCCAAGAGAAAGATATGCAGAAATGATCTTTATAATTGGGTTAATTGGATCAACTCTTGATAAAATAGCTATAGAGATCAGAAATTTACAAAGAACAGAAATTAGAGAGGTTCAAGAATCCTTTAAACAAGGTCAAATGGGAAGTAGTGCTGTGCCTGTTAAGAAAAATCCAATAAAGAGTGAAAGGATATCATCTCTTGCCAAAATTCTAAGATCCAATATAAATATATCATTGGAAAATATACCTTTATGGCATGAAAGAGACTTATCTAATTCTGCTAATGAACGTTTTATAATTCCGATAAGTGCAATTTTAATAGATGATATGATCACTACAATGATAAAAATAATTTCAGGACTCTTTATAGATAAGGAAAAAATTCTAGGAAACATAGAAATTACAAAAGGTCAAATATTTGCAGAATTTGTTCTTCAAATATTGGTTTCAAAGGGTTCTCCTAGAATTGAAGCGTACAGAAACATACAGAGAATAGCGTTTAAAGCTACAGAATCTAAAGAAAACTTTTTTAAATTGCTATCTGAAGATGATTATATTATCAAAAATATCACCATGAATGAATTAAAATGGGCGTTTAATCCTCAAAATCAACTATCTGCTTCCACTACAATTATAGATAATATAAGAAAAAAAGCTCAAAATATGAAAATATTTGAATAACAACTTATAAGATAGAAAGATAATAGTATCAAGTTATTAGCAAGTGAAAAAATCTAATGAGTCCAATTTTTATAGGGGATATAGAAACTCTTATGAATGAATATCCCAAATGGACTATAAGTTTATCGCATCATGATATGGTAAAAGGCTTTTTTATTGCACTATCTTTTTCCTCGATGATAAGCACAGGTTATTACGGAATACCATTAGTTTCTAATCTTTTCTCAAATAAAAATATTGATTTAAATAATGTAGTATTTGCGATATTTAGTCTTCTTGGTTGGATATGGGGTTTTATGGCATATAATCAATTTGATAGATTTACAAAATTAGTTAAAAATACATGGTCATTATCTCACAAATTGGATCCACTAATCGGCGAATATGATTATAAAACATATAATCCAGAAACTAACCAATGGGAAGAAGGATATACCCATTTTGGAATTATAGATTTTTGGGATAGCGAAAATGAGATTCCTCAATGGTTAGATAGAGCGAAATATTGGAATATATTTATCGAGTTACAAAGAATAAATAAAAATACACTATTGCAGATAACAAACGATAAGAATCTTCCTTTCAAAGAAGGAAAAAAAAATTTGACAATTACATTTAAAGAGAACAACTTTAACAATAGAATGAATGGTGTAAAATCTTCAGAAAACAAAGCAAGAAAATATAGGATAATAATTCCACAATGGCTTGTCATAAATACAGAATATAGAGATTTTAATTCAAATTTTCAATTAGAAATAAATACTATTACAGCCACGATTGGTGAAATTAATAAAAATATTCCTAAAATAATTGATGAAATAGTGCAGATGGAAAAGACCATAATGATTCATCGGTGGAATATATTCATCTCATTGTTTCTATATTTAAATAAAAGCCTTCCTTTAAGAATAGTTTATAGTAAAATAAAAGGTTTATCGCCAGGCGCAAAAAAACGACGTATACAATACATAAATGATAATCTTTCCAGAGTATCCATCAATGACTTAATCGAAGCTATAATAATAAAGGCAAAAATGATAGGATTTACCGAGAAATCTTTAGCTAAATTGTTATCCTTAATAAAATTTTTAAAAAATGAATATGATAAATTGGGATTAGGAGAAGGATCGAGCGAATATCATAATCTTCATCATTCACTGGAAGTTGCATATATGAGTTTAAATATGCTTCCCAAAGAAATTCATGGGTATATAATCCAAAAGGAAGATTACGAAATAATGCTTGTTGCAGCACTATTACATGACTATAATCCCATGCATGATATAAAATACCGAAAATTACATTCAAGAATACCTCGGGTAACCAATACATTAGAAAAAATAAGGAAAATGAGAATTCACGATGCTTATTTCAGCTTTTCTGAGGAAGGATTGATAAAATATTTTCGAAAAAATGGTTCTCCTCTGATTCCAACTCAAGAATTTGCAACAGTGCACCCACAATATTTGGAAAATAAGGAGAGTAAAATAGAAAGTAAAATAGTGGAAGCTTTAATTTGGAGAACAGATTTTCCATTTGATGAAACTTCACAAAATAATTTTAATCAACTATTTAAAGAAATTAAAAATAGCGAATACAATTGTGATAAAATTAATTTAATAGCCGAAGTTCTTTCATTGGCTGACCTGTCTGTAACCTATTTAAGTTCTGATCCACTGTTAGCATGGAATAGAGTAATAAAACTATATCAAGAGCTTGATCTTCCTATTGTAGAAGCAGTTGCGAGTACAGATAGATTCCTTTCCCTTTTCTCAGAAGAATCATTATTTAAAGAAATAATAAATAGAAAAAACTTTCCGATAACTTTCAGACAAAAATGGGATAATGTTTATAGATTTTTTCATGAAGGAAATCCTTCAAACCGAATTAATAAGATAATAATGAATGCAAAAACGAAATATCAAAAGATAAATATGGAAATATATATGAAGAATTGCGATTTTTTAATTTCAAAAGCGATTTTGTTTAAAAATGAATTTTTTTTAGGCATTGGAAGAGATAAGGAGAACATAATTACAGCACAAACAAAATTAAAACTATCAAGAATAGAAAACATGGAAGTTATTCCTGGGAATATAGAAAAATTATTACCATTTATAAAAGACAAATCCATAGATAATTTGATATTAAATATATCTGATGGGGTAAAAACAGACTCCGCTAAAGTGTCATTTGTGAAAGATATATTTTATTTATATAGTACAAAATTGGTTCCACAAGGAACAATTCAATTAATAACTCTAAAGAATCAAAACTATGATGAAATAAAATCATTGATACCCACTAAGAAAT
>JBQCGN010000034.1:0-6920 GCA_051955655.1 Candidatus Nitrosocosmicus sp.
CAGCAAAGCTAGGTGTTATGTACAAGACATGGCAACATAACTTTAAATATGCTATCCATAAATTCATGCATAAAGTGGGTCAGAACGATCCTATTAAAAAGTTCTTTTTTGCAAGCTTGGCTAGAACATTGGGTGGTGTTCCTTTGAATGCAATGGAGCGGTATGCTCGTAAGAAGAGTCCAGAGCATGAAAGAGTAATAGATAAAATTAAGGCACAGTATGCATAGTATTTAGATTTTATACATCTTTTTCAATTATTTCCATAAGCCTTGAAAAGTCTGTAACTATGTTTTCTTTATATTTACTTTGGATTTTTTTCCTTTGTGTTTTCATTTGAAAAGATTATTAAATTGATTTTCTCTATCAATTCGGTATCATTTAATGCCAGTGATAAGAATTTTATTGAGGTATCATTAAAGGAACATATACAAATATAAATTTTAGTTTTACTTTTATTTATTACTTTTTTAACAAACCTTTGAAAGTCTATGTCATAAAAAGGATCTATATAATTTTCTACATTTCCTATAAGAATAGAATTTATTTTATTTTTTTTAGCAAAAATATTTATCATATTGCATATAGGCAATGATTCATCATCACCTGAAACAATTATAATTACTGAACTTCTTCTTTTAATATTGCTATTATTTCCAATACTGTAACTAAGAAGATTTATAGAATCTGTTATATTCGTTATCAAGTGTAGTTTCTCTGTTTTTCCTATTTTGCCTCTATTATGAAGTTCAAAAAATGTTTTTAAAACAGGAAAAAAGACATCCGTTATAATTTTCTTGAGATTTATTTTTTTATTGATTAAGCTTAAAATAGTGCTTTCAGTTATTTCTTCTTCACTATTGATCAAAGATATTAACAATTTTTGCTGTAGTTCTGCATAATTGTCATCTTTTATAATATAATTTGTTATTCCTGGATTAAGAAACCAAAAATTTACAGAACCTATTTTCTTTTTATTAATGATCTTTTGAAAATACAATATATCAAGATATTTTGAAAGGGTAATTCTATTGGTCCCTATTTTTTTTGAAATTTCAGTACTAGACATAGGATTGTTATCTTGCAATAGTTCTACCACTACTTTTTGAATGTCTGCTAAATCATATTTTTTATACATACTGTACCTCCAAAACCCTTGAATGTTTAAATTAACTTATATGAATACTCTAAATATGTTAGTTAAAATGCAGATGCTAGTTCATAAATCTTCTTATACCAATCATTTGATTTGGTAATACTACTTGATACTAGTATTCCTGTTGCACCATTTTCTAATGCTATTTTAATATCCTCTTTTGTGTTAATTCCTGCTCCACAAATCAATTGTAAGTTTTCAGCATCTTTTCTGATTGCGTCATAACATTCTCTGATTAGAATAGGATTTTCAGATGAAATGGATTTTTTAGTGCCAATAAGTTCAGGAGGTTCTATTGCAACAATGTCTGGTTTAAGTGTTATAATTTCTTTTAATTCTTTAATTGTTTTTGTACATACAAAAGATTTTAAACCAAGTTCCTTTAGTTTTTCTATTGATCTCCTAATTTCGTCCATTTCCATCTGATGTTCACTATGGTTGATTAACGATCCGTAGGCACCTATTTTTTCTATTAGTTCAGCTATATAATATCCAGTTGTGGCTCCAGGTTTTTTTAAATCAATATGTTGAGAGATAACTTTGAGTTTAGTCTGTTTTGCTAATAGTGCTAAAGAGGGCTGAGGAGGAGATATTATTATTTCTACACCAGTTTCCTTGCTCACATTCTCTGCATCTTTTGCAATTTTTATCGTGTTATCTCCTGCTGTTTCCATATAGTTCTTTAGATTGATTATCAAAATTCCTTTTTTCCCATAAAGGTTTTCTCTGTATATCATTTTCACTTAAATTTCTCATTCAGTTTTGAAATTCTTGCTTCATATCCTTTATTATATTCGAGTTCGTCTGGAACTAAAGTTGCTGGGTGAATAAATCCTTGATTCCTCATGATCATTGCCCTTTCTGCTGCCCATAATCTCTGTAAATCCCAATCTGGTGTACTAAAACCGTCATAAGGTCCGGTAAACTTGCCATTATGCATGCTAAACAAAAGACATGATACTATAGGAATAGAATAATTCAAACTTGCTGCTGTATTTAATTTTATAGGCATAAGTGGCATGTGATGACTTCCTCTTGTATTTCCTGCAACGTAATGTGGATCGTTAAAGGCACTTCCAGCTTCTTCTGTGGCCGGAAAGTTTTTCTGTGTTCTTACTATTGCAATTGGATCGTCTTTCCCCACATAAGTACCAGCTATATTGTGAAGCCTATCTGTGGAAGAAGAAACTATTTGTTCTCCATCAGAAGAAAAAACTGAATGGACTACATATCTTCCAGGATACATTAAAGCCGCTTCAAGCTCTGGTTTATCATTCCATAATTTTAGATTAGCAGTTTTTCCACTCATTACATCCATTATTTTAAATATTACTCCTTTTGCTAATTCTTCATTTATGATTAATCCTGTATTGCTTCCTGAATCGACAAACATTCTCCAGAATGGAAAATTGTATGCTCCTGGTTCTGTTTTATCTGCTGCAAATATGCAAAATACTTCACTTGGTCGTTCTTCCATTTCAATTTCAGCAATTCCCGGCCCCATACCCTTTACGTTTCCAGAAAAAGAATCTTTTAATAAGTCCTGACCAGCTCCATAAAGTCCTTGTTCTTTTGCAATCTTGGTTCCCTCAGTAAATGCGTCCCATGCGAGTTTATGGATCTCTTTATTATCTGTGCCTAATGTATGGCTCATTATTATGTGAATATCGTCACCAGTATATCCGATATATTTATCTATCAGAATTCCTTTTCCTTTTTCTAACACGTAGTCTTTTACTGTTTGAATTAATTCTTCACTAGGTCTTGTATGTCCCCCTATTCCCCCGATATCGGCTTTTATTGCTGAAACAGTTATTTTCATAATCCATTTGCCTTTTATGCTAGTTAAAAATTTTGTGCATTAATAAATTAGAATTATCAAAAAAATCCTATATTGAATTTACAAAATAGTCAATAATCAAGATTTATTGTTACTATTAGTTTTGCAGGGAATTCTATATTACTTTGGGTACTTGTTGCCAATAAAAGTAACCAATAAATATCCATTATTTTTCTTTACTATTATGCGTGACGCAAACTTGATTAAAATCATGATAGAAGAACGAGCTTTAGTAAAACTGATAAAAACAATTGGAGAAAAAGAGTACTCCACTAGAGATCTTTTAAAAAAACTCGGAGCCTATGGATATGGTCATAAGTTACTAATTAAAGCTGAAGATAGAGGTTTAGTTGAAAGAAGCAATGTAAAGAATAAAACTTTCAATAAATTGACTAAAGAAGGTAAGAAAATAATACGATTAGCAAAAGAAATTGGTGTTTAAAAACATTCTTATAATTAATTTTTTATTTTTATCTGTGGCAAAGGATTAAATTATTTATTATGTTACGCACGCCTGCTATGAATAATGTCGTGCTCGCATTTTCAGGTGGATTGGATACTTCCGTCTGTGTGAAGTATTTGCAAAAGCATCATAATTTAGATGTAATTACTTTAACTGTAGATATAGGTCAAGATGAAGATTTTTGTGAGATAGAAAAAATCGCACTCAATTTGGGAGCCATCAATCATTTTTATATTGATGCTAAAGAAGAATTTGTAAATGAATATGTTGCAGCTGCGATAAAATCAAATGCTCTTTATCAACAAAATTATCCCCTGGCTACAGCACTCTCTCGTCCATTGATAGCAAAGAAATGTGTAGAAATAGCTAAAAAATACAAATCACAATTTATTGCCCATGGTTGTACTGGTAAAGGTAACGATCAAATTCGATTTGATATAACCATAAAGTCTTTGGACCCAAAATTAAATATCATTGCACCAATACGTGATCTAAATCTATCAAGAGATGAGGAAATAGTTTTTGCTAAAGAAAATGGTATAGTAATAAATGAATTATCAAAAAAATATATTATAGATAAAAATTTATGGGGACGATCCATCGAAGGCGGCGCTTTAGAGGATCTCAAAAATGAACCGTTAGAAGATGCTTTTGAGTTTGTAAAATTTAATAATGATTCTATTGGTGTAGTTGAATTGGAATTTGAAAAAGGTCTTCCTATATCATTAAACGGTAAAAGCAAAGATTTACAATCGTTAATATATGAATTAAACAAAATTGCAGGATCATTTGGCATAGGAATTATTGACCATATTGAAGATAGAGTAATTGGAATAAAATCAAGGGAAGTCTATGAGGCCCCTGCTGCACTTATTCTGTTATGTGCTCATAAAGATCTCGAAAAACTTACTTTAACAAATCATGAGCTCCGCTTCAAACCAATTGTGGAAGAGCAATGGTCTTGGCTAGCTTATTCTGGCCTGTGGTTGGACCCATTACTTTCTGATTTAAATCATTTTATAGAAAAAACACAAGAAAGAGTAACAGGGAAAATAAAGATTAAAATGCATAATGGATATTATAGAGTCATAGGGAGAGATTCAAAATTTTCATTATATGATAATAAAACTGCCACTTATTTTTCAAGTACAACATTCGATCAAACTGTGGCAAAAGGATTTGTAGAATTATGGGGTTTGCAATCTATTAACGCCAATACAGTTATTACAAAAAACAATCTATGAAAATGACCAAATTGGGTATTTTTTTTGATAAGTTGCGCTTCGAAGAAAAATCTCTCTATGAAACGGCAAAAAAAATTGGAATAGATGTTAATCTAATAGATTCTAAAAATATTATCTTAAATACCGAACACTTGACTTCAAACGAATTGAATTATGGTGATATAATTTTACAAAGAAGTATCAGTCATTTTAGAGGACAGATTTTAACAAGTTGTTTGGAAACATTAGGATTTAATATAGTAAATAATTCTAAGATTGGTGAAATTTGTGGAAACAAATTATTGACTTCATTGGCTCTTAAGAAAAATAATGTTCCTACTCCTAAATCCTATTTCTCATTTAATTTTGAATCCGCTTTTGATATAATAAATGACCAAGATCTATCTAATTATCCTTTAGTTTTTAAACCTGTTATTGGTTCTTGGGGAAGAGGAGTTTTTCCAGTAAGGAACAAAGAAGTGGGCAAAATGATCATTGAAATGAGACAAGAAAGTTCCAGTCCTTTTTCTAATATTTATTACTTTCAAGAGCTTGTTAAAAGACCACCGCGAGATATCCGATGCATTGTTCTTGGGGATCAGGTTGTAGCTGCAATATATCGATATTCTTCAAGCGATGAGTGGAGGACTAACGTATCGCGAGGAGGAAAAGCGGAGATGATAAAAATAACCTCCGATATAGAAAATATTGCTATTAAGGCATCTAAAGCAGTCGGAAAAGGAATATTAGGTGTTGATATGATGGAGGATGAAAATGATGGATTGTTAGTTCATGAAATAAATAACACTGTAGAATTTCGAGGAGCAAGCATTGCAACAGGTATTGATATAGCAAAACTCATGATTGACTATGTTATTGATTTAGATAAAAACTAAACAAATATTACTTGAATGAAAATAAATTTAAATGAGGAATATCGAACGGTTATTTATTTATGAAATGGGGAATAATGATGTATCTTTTAGAAATAAAAAAGATCGGATTTATAAGGAGAATTTAAATTGAAAGTAGGTATAATTGGAGCATCTGGTTTTGTCGGTGGAGAATTGCTTCGTCTTTTAGTTACGCATCCTGAGGTTGAAATATCTATGGTAACCTCAAGACAAAAATCTGGAGAATATGTTCATAGGGTACATCCTAGTCTAAAAAATTTTATTACTTTATCTTTTTCCGATATGAAAATAGATAAATTAGTAAATTCTTGCGATTTAGTTTTTGTATCTGTTCCTCATGGAAAATCTGGCGAGATTGTTCATGAATTAATTAATAGCGGAATAAAAATAATTGACCTTTCTGCAGACTTTAGACTAAAAAATCCTGATGATTATGTAAAATGGTATGGATGGCAGCATCCTTATCCTGATCTATTAAAGAAAGCAGTTTATGGTGTACCAGAAATACACCGTAATGAAATCAAAAAAGCTCAATTAGTTTCATGCCCTGGATGTATGGCCGTTACATCTCTTCTTGCGTTAAAACCATTATTGGACAACGATTTAATTGATTTGGATCATATAGTTGTAGATAGTAAAATAGGTTCTTCTGGTGCCGGAGGGAGTTCTAATTCTGGAACACATCATGCTATGCGTTATGGAGTTATTAGACCTTATAAACCTGCAAAACATCGTCATACAGGTGAAATAGAGCAAGAATTAAGTTTTATGACCGATGTTAAAGTTCATGTGAGTATGACACCTCATGCAGTTAATATGGTAAGGGGTATTTTGACTACCAACCATGTATTTTTGAAAAAATCGTTAAGCGAGTTAGATTTATGGAGAGTTTATAGAAATTCATATAAAAATGAGTTTTTTATTAGATTAATACGTGATAAGAATGGATTTTATAAATTTCCTGATCCTAAATTTGTAATCGGATCAAACTTTTGTGATATAGGATTTGATTTAGATGATGATAATAACAGGGTTGTTTCTCTTTCTGCATCAGATAATTTGATGAAAGGGGCTGCAGGATCTGCCATTCAAAACATGAATGTTATGTTTGGATATGATGAAATGACTGGACTAAAATATACTCCTCTTACACCTGTATGATTGTTATTAAAATAGGTGGAAGTATTGTAGAAGGATTACATGCTTCTATATTAGATGATATTTTAGAGATACATAAAAGAGAAAAAATTGTTATAGTGCACGGAGGTGGAAAAGATGTTACAAGTGTTGCTACATCTATGGGAAAGGAGCAAAAATTTATTGTTTC
>JBQCGN010000035.1:0-2606 GCA_051955655.1 Candidatus Nitrosocosmicus sp.
AATTGTATCTAAAAAACGGTTGTATATTTCGTCTTGGTCTTCCAATATTTTGGTTTGGATTGGCTCTATTCCTTCCTCAATTTCTTTAATCTTATCCATTGCTGGAATTGCTTTGTTCCATAAGTTCTCGAACATGTATTGCTGGGCTTCTAAAAGCCCTTTGATGCTGGACATGATGGCTTGAGATAATGGATCTTTTTCTTGCGATACGCCATGAAGTAGTATTTGTTTCCCATCGGCTATTCCAAAATTTGTTCTAATACCTTCAAGATGACGAAGTTCGCCAACTTCCATCATCTTTTTGCAATAAGAAATATTATTTGGCGTAACTTCGGTTACCCCTCTAATTTTCACCCCTCTTTTTTTAAGTGAGACTAAGCCGTCCCATATTGGTTCATATAATACATGAATTGCGGGACCTTCGCTATCAATGGCTGCATCCATTCCTTTTTTTACCCAAGAAAAGGTCTCTAGTGTTTTATTGATAATGATGTCATTACCATGCAGCACCTCGGTTTTATCAGGGTGTGGGTATCCATTATCATCAAAAGCCATAGAGATGATAAAATATCATCAGATGGATCTATATAAGCAAAAATAATATACTCGAAAATTTATAATATTTCTATATTTGTAACATAATGCTCTTCACTTAACGGTAATTCTATAGATTGAAGATACCTAATTTCACACATGAAATTTAGAAGCAGAATGTCATAAAATATATCCGTTATTGCCTGTATTTTATTTTTCATGTTATAATTAAGAAAAATAACAGATAAAATACTATCATCATATATTATCCAAAGAAATCATATTTATATGTGGAACTAATGAATTCAGAAATATAAACCAAAAAGAAAATATCATAGAAAACAAGATTGATGTGTTTGTTGTTGAGAAGTGTTAAATTATCATTGATTCTGAATACATTTGGTTATGGTTGCTATTGAATTTGAAATCATAGGAATATTTGCATTTAATATATCAAAGGAGTGAAATTTCCACATCATAACTGAATGATTTGTTTCATAATTAGTAAATATTATGGACATATCTAGTTTCATCTGAAATGTGGAATAAATCATCCAAAATCTTGCAAGTTTTAAACTAAAAATACCATCTTCATTTCTTTTTTGAGGAAAGCATTATTAAAAAAACAATGCACTATACTTTAAATTGGCTACGCGGAGGCAATTCTTGAATTGCCCAAGCGTTACCATCCGGATCATTAAAACGAACGAACTTCTCCCAAACTTGTGTTTCGACATCAGTAACCTCTACTCCACGCTCTTTAAGTTCATCATGAGCTACCTGAGCATCCTTGACTACCATTTGTAAACCCTTAATACATCCGGGTTTCATATCGTCGGAGATGCCAATCCCAAAACAAATTGAACAAGCAGAACCTATAGGTGTCATTTGAACAAAACGTAGTTTTTCGTTTACGGTGTGGTCATGGTCTAAGTTAAAACCTACTTTATCTTTATAAAAATCGCGTGTACGATCCACATCTGTTACCGGAATTACAACCAATTCAAGTTTCATTTC
This sequence comes from Candidatus Nitrosocosmicus sp., assembly GCA_051955655.1. Taxonomy (GTDB): domain Archaea; phylum Thermoproteota; class Nitrososphaeria; order Nitrososphaerales; family Nitrososphaeraceae; genus Nitrosocosmicus. The sequence goes on from JBQCGN010000035.1 coordinate 1,552, forward strand.
CATTAACAATTCCACCCATGCTATAGGTAAGCAAGATAATTCCCAAAAAATACTGGTTGATCACGCAAGTTATGTGAATAGATCTTCATTTATATCTGTGATTTAAACACAGATAAAAAGATTCAATATAATTGATTGCTGGAGGAGTATCCATCTGCGTCACTATTATCTAATTACTCATCAAAATCATGAGATAAATCACTACCTCCAAATTGCAACAAATGAAATTCCAATAACAATATTAAATACAAAAATACAAGCCTCTAGAGATGTTATTGGGAAATATTTTTTTTGATGCATATTTAATGGAATAGATGGTTGTCATATTATTGGCTCTTAATTAATATGGCTATGATATATTGGTATTAAGTTTGAATGTTATGAGGGAAATCAATACATATGGATTTAAGTTATTATGATTATAATAAATTGAAATAGAGACTAATGTATAATATAGATTTTAGCAATATTCGATATTTTAATAGAATGATATCATTAGGATATGAATTTTTAAAATTTAGTTTATTAGTAAATTCTGAAATGTTACAAATCTTTACATTATCATTCACCAATTCAAAAAATTTTATTGTAGATCGAGGTAATGGTAATTCGGCAGATAATGATTCAGGCAGCTATCTGGAACCTTCTGATGATTATTTTTAATGAAATCATAAGAATTTTCGATCCTAATTTATTTGAAAATAATGAATTAAGATTGAAATAAATGTTACTACATAATGTTTTATATTAGAGTTACAGTTATCTTTGTCGTAAGAATAACAATTAAAGAAGCAGATCAATCGACTATCAACCCAGAACAAAATTAAGTTTACAATTAATTTAAAATATGCTCTGACTATTTACCATAAGGAACTAAATTTTCCTGATTCCTATTGTATACAGTGGAAGAATACTTCTATAGTAATACAAATCGAATTTATTATACGAGATTCATTTGTAGATATTTTTTCATAAAATAAAAAATTATATCTATTTTGACATTTTTGAAAATGCTTCTTCTGCTGCCTTTTTCATTTCTTCTTTTGTTAAATCCT
>JBQCGN010000036.1:0-2739 GCA_051955655.1 Candidatus Nitrosocosmicus sp.
ATATATAAATATAAATCAAGATAAATGCGCTATAATGTTACTTATTATGATATCACATTAGGATGAAACGGTTTGAACTTCTACTTGGGTTGATAAAACAATATTAGATAGATTTATCTTCATGAATAATACTGACCACATAAATCATTTACTATTATTATTGTTGAGGTTTTCAATACAACATAAGGTATAAATCACTTATTTAGAGACAATGCAAAATCTAAATTTAGATCTACTTATCAATCAGTTGTTGTAATGGTCCTCGACTTAGCAATGGTAGAGTTAGAGGAAAATGGATATGATGATGAGGGCATCGAAGCAAGAGTGTTTGTATACCCAGAATGAGCAGCAAGCCATGAATAAAGATCTGCCAATACATATGGTTGTATCGGCCCTAGAGAAGTCTGCCATTTTGATGAAAGATAAAAAAGATGACCAAGATTAGGATAAGTTATCAAAGTATGATCAGGATGATTTACTTCTGCAAGTCTGTTGTAAGAGAAAGGCTTGTTGTACTGAAGTCTGAGAATCATTTTCTCCGTTTAGTATTAAAATACTTGTAGATTTTGAGACATTACCAATGATGCTTAAACTTGGCTCCAAATTATACATTGACCTCAACCACATTTGACATGGTCCAAGATTGTTGCATTTTAGAGAATTGGAATCTGTGAAGTTTTCATATGTCTTTATAAATGAGGGCTTTAGTTGTTTGTTAATACTTATGTAACCATCAGTCCCAAATTCCTTAATAAGAGCAGATGCTATACCCTGAGTATTATTGGCATGCAAAACAGAAAATGGCACTACAATATGACTTAAAAAAGGATCATTTGCCATTTGATATATTGATATCGTCCCCGTGTGATTCTTATCTAGTACTTGTGCTGCGTACTCTGATGGCGATGTGACGACTTGCTAATAGTATAATACTTTTACAGGATTTTGAGCTAAAACGCCCATAAGAATAATATTATTTACTTTAGTTGAATTATCAATTGCAACTCTAGGAGCATAAAGTGTTCCTTCAATATGACCAATTACACTTATTCTTTTTGAGCCTACTTCAGGCTGTTGAATTAAAAAATTTAATGCTTTCTTGCTATCTTGGATTAAATCATTAGTTGTAACATTTCCCCATACATTTGTATCCAAAAAGGTATGATTTTCGCCAACGCCTCTTTTATCATACCGAAGTACTGCAAATCCTCTTTCAGATATATATTGAGCTATCTGCCAAAGTGGAGTGGGTGGCTTTGGACCATTCTTGTGAATGACTCCAATCGTTTCATTCTTATCTGCTATACCAGATCCGGGTATAAGAAGAACACCGGGAAACGATCCATTACCGAATGCTGGATATGATAGCTAAGCCTTGGTTGTTATCTCATTTCCAAGATCCAAAGTTAGATTCCTGTAATTTACAACTTGAACATCTGATTGGGAAAAGGATTGTGAAAAGAAGGATAAATGGAAATTAAATGACAAAGATAGCAATAAAATTAAGAATATGCCAAAAAATAAAACTAATACTGCAAAAGGTATTGAATTAAATTTATATAATAACAATAATTTTAGCAATATATCTATAGTATATAAGTAAATTGAATGTTCTGTGACATTAATAAAATGAATTTTTTATCCAGGGTATAACAAAAAGATATGTTAGCGATTTTAGTTCCTGTAATTTTAGAATCCTTTTAATATCAATTTTAGGTATCCTTACTTTGTATAATGCATGTGAATGACGTTGTCTCCAACATGTAAAATAACATAGAAACAAGAGAATCAGATATATGTTAATTAATTATAATATGTAATATTGAATTGATACCCCTCAGGAGAAAAGAAAAATAGGCTCTTGTTATCAAACTAATCATAGAAGGCAAAACTTACAGAGGCATAGCAAAGGTTGTACATATTTTTCATATAGAAATTAAGAAAATTATAGATAAATCTACTGGTGAGGTAGATTCCAAACCTGAAGAATCAGAAAAAGAAAAACCAAAAAAATTATCATCATACGCTTGTGCCATTCAAATGTTCAAAGAAGGATATGAACCTGAAGATGTTGTAATTGAACATGATAAGGAGGCCGATACCATAATACGTAATTATGCAGATTATTCAAGGCTAAAGAGAATGGACTGCGTTGTGACGGCACATTACGCAATAAAGAAGAACTTTCCACTGTTTATGCAACTTTTTAGCAGGTTTGAAGAAAAAGGATTCAATGAGAATATTTTTTCAAAACTGTTGGAAAAACAAAAACAATATAGCACTAAAGTTTTAGATAAACTACTTGCCTTTTATCATAATCGTATATCTGAATTAAAATATAGAAAATCAGCATTTGAATAAGAGATCAATGATCTTCAAAAAAAAATAGATCACTATGATGGTATAAACTTTATTTAATTTAGAATTTGTATTCTATTTGAAATAGTTCCATTTTTCTCTATTTTAACCAAAGCTACTATAAGAACATTTAATTTAATGGTAATGCTTGAACTCATAGATGAGCAAGCATGCGAACCTCTTTCAAAAACATTTAGCGAAATAATTCGATCAGAAAATCTATCAACAACATTTGCTGTTTGCTCTTGCATAGTAAGCAACATTAAAAAAACTTCTGTAACAATGTCCTCAAGTAGACATCATTTGGAATAGTTTAATTTTAGTTTATTAACATATCATATCCAAATAGTGATAAAAAAAATAATCCATCGAGTGAGATTG
>JBQCGN010000037.1:0-3979 GCA_051955655.1 Candidatus Nitrosocosmicus sp.
TAATCTAAATAATAAAAATTATAGTGCTTTTAATATTAAAGCGACCAATGAACAGTGCTTAGAATTAGCTAATAATGCGATCACAAACATAAATTGGAAAAACTATCAGGATATTGAAGATAAAAAATATTATAAACCTATTGCAATTGCAATCTCTGTTGCATGCGCATTTTTGATATCATCGATATTTGAAATTTATCGAATTACTTTCTTTCATTACACACTAGATGTTCCTAGTTTTTATTATAGATTAACCTATATCTTTTTCACAACTATTGTTAGGGCATTTATTTTTTTTATGATTGCTAGAGAGATAATTAACTTTCAAACTTTATTTGCATATGAGGTTGGTACTACAAATAATATTTTATCTTTTTTTATAATGGATAGGAAATCTCAGGTTAAGTTACTGCTTTTTTCTTTTATTATAGGCGGTATTCCTATTTCATCTATTTTAACTAATTTTCATTTTATATCTTATGAAATTCAGTCTTTAACAATAGATCCTTCAATAGGATATTTGCTATTTGTATCCGGATTATTAATAGATATTTTTATGTTTATTATACTGGTACTAGTTATACCTAAATTTATAATGAAAACACAAATAGTTAAGATGTAGTAGTAGTAATATCATGTGTAACCTGTTATGATGTATTATACTACTAACAATCTTTAGGTGAATATGATGGATCATAAAAAAGAAGTGATTCAAGAGAATTTTTAAAAACCTTGATATTCAACTAGGTTTTACCCATCCAAATCCGGTATCATGTCTCTCAACTATCTAATCTATTGAAACGTAAAGTATAAAGGCAAAATAATACTATTTGATACTATTTTTATATAACGATTTTACAAAAGTATTTGTAACCTAAAAATATAGCAATTTTAATTAATATTTTTTTTAAATAATAATGTTCTTTATATGTTGTATTATCTTTTGGTTGTTAACTTACTTGTATATATCGATATATTTATCATTGTATAAAAGTAAAAAGGCATTGTGTTTTATTTGTTATCAAATTGATTATAATATAAGATATATATTATAAAGTCAATAATATAATAGTTACAAATTTCATAAAAATATAATTATCTTATATATCATTAATGAGTATTAAAAATGTTCTGTCAATTGCTGTAATAATTTTAATAACTGCTATGTTTATTTCCTCTAGCACATTTGTAAATCCTTTGTTTGCTAAAACTACCAGTAACACTGTCGATAAAAAAGGTCCAACTACCACTACCACCTCTTCCCCTTCTTCTGCTTTCTCTAGCTCTACTGAAAATGATTATAAAGAATTCCAAAAGTGTCTTTCAGGAGCAGAAGGTACAAAAGGTTTTGCTACAAATCAAGAAATAAAAGATTGCTACAATCCAATCTATCGTCCACTAGCTACCACCACCTCTACTTCATCAATGGATTTTTCCCGTCCTCATATAACCAACACTCAAACTGATGGGCAGTAGCAGTTGATGATGAGGAACAATATATTTTAGTCGGCATTGTGATAAGATTTTATAAATAATTATAATTTTTATTATTTTTGCTCCCTAAGCGTGATAAATCAAGCGTAGGATTTGCTAGTTTTATTTTTAACTCAATATTATGATTAATGATAATTAAGTTTTTATAAAGAAAATCAAGTATCGGAATAAAAGTTTGACAAATATCTGTTGTTGACAGTATGTGGATTAATATTAAATCTGACTTTTTTTTCTACTATTTTGTAAAATCTATTCTCTAATTATTTTTACTTTGCATCGCATTTATGTATTATTTTTATTGCCAGTTTTGTTTTTGTTTATGGCGGCAATAAAGTTTTTAAAGTTGTCGTTGGGATAGATCTTCTCACCATTTATTTCTGTTAAATTAAACGAAGGATGTTGATTATCTTTTACATATGACCATTGCCAAAACAGTCCTCCGAGAATTGAAAATCTTTTTAATCGATCAAGATATCTTTTATGCCTTTTAAAACTTATTGTTGTATTTTTGCCAATACTTGAATTATACTCACCTACAAAAAGCGGTATATTTTGTAATAGTTTGGATAGTATTTTATAATATATTAGAAATAGACAAGACGGGGGATAAGGATGTACGTCAAATACAATTTTATTGTTAATGTGGATGGATGGTTTGATTTTTACCTGCTGCCATGGAAAATTGGTTGCATTGAGCAACGAACCTGATGACGTATAACAAAAAAACAAAGTTTTATCCGTTAACTGCTTAAGGTTTTTGAAAAAATAATCGTGATACTCTGCTATAATCTTAAAATCTTTTTGTCTAAATACTTGTGGTTCATTTAATATTTCAAAACCAAAAGTTGATTTTTTGTATTTCACTTTATTTATAACTTTTTTAAAATATTCTAATTGTGCAACCCAGCCTTCCATTCCATCTTCGGTTATTAACTTTTTATCCCACCAACCATCCCAAAATTTCTTGAGGTTTCTAAGATCGGGCGGATCCAATGAACTAAGTTTTTCTTTATCTTTGTCAAAATATGGTTTTATGATAGAATTAGGAAAACCAATTCCATATCCAAGATATGAGGAACATTTCCATTGGTGATTGTCATATATACAAAATATATTATTTTTATCTGCTTCATTTGAAATGGTGTCTAATTCTAGGTTGAATTCTTTTTGATCTTTTTCATAAGATTCCCAATAAATCGGTATTCTAACATATTTCAAACCATTTTCGGAAAAAATTTTAAACGAATCACTTATGTAATTTTTTGGAGGCTCAGAATTAATACGATTTTGATAGCAAGCACATTTTACTGCTTGGAAATTTATACCATAATACATATATGATTTATCCTCTTCTGTTATGATTTCATAGATCATATTCTAAATCTTTTCAAAACCTAAAATACTGGTCACAATTACTATCCTTTATTATTGTATTTTGTTAAATTTTAAATTATTTGCAATAAATTAAATTTTTAAAAATTGGTTTGATATGCTGTTTAGATTTTATTATTTTATCTTTGTAATTTATAGATGTTATGAAAATCTCGATGATATTTTTTTTAAATATTTTTGATAATTATAAAGATCAAAGATGCAATGATAGCGCTGATCGGGATGGTTATTATCCATGCATAGATGATCGTCTTGCCAATGCCCCATCTTACTGCAGAAAGCCTTCTTGTTGAACCCACTCCCATTATAGCCCCAGAAATAGCATGAGTTGTACTAACAGGTATTCCAAACCATGCCATGATTGTGAGAATAACTCCTCCTCCTGTTTCTGCACAAAAACCTTGATACGGTTTAAGATTTGTTAGTCTAAAAGCCATTGTTTTTATTATTCTCCATCCGCCTAAGAACGTACCTAATCCTATAACTCCTGCAGAGCTAATAATTACCCAAATGGGGATAACAAATTCTTTGGAGTTTGTAAAACCTCCTGCAATAAGTAACGCAGTTATAATACCCATTGTTTTTTGACCATCATTAGCTCCATGAGTCAACGAAAAAAATATGGATGAACCTATCTGCAATTTACTAAAAATTCTGTTAATTGATTGTGGTTTTTGTTTCCAAAGAGAATAAATTAATAATATTGCAAAAATAAATGCAACAGAAAACCCTAATGCCGGAGATACAATCATAAAAATAACGGTTTTTTCTATACCTTCAAATACCATAGTTTGAATTCCTCCTGATATTAGCGCAGAACCAATTAATCCACCTATAAGCGCATGGCTGCTTGAAGAAGGCAAACCAAAATACCATGTAATTAAATTCCATATTATTGCTCCAATTAATGAAGCTAAAATTACTTCGGTAGTGGCAAATTCGGGTCTAATTATTCCTTTTCCAACAGTTGCCGCTACGGCAGTTCCAAAAATAAAAGGACCGGTAAAATTTGCAATAGCTGCAATACTTACTGCATGTAATGGTCTGAGAGACCTTGTTCCTACAACTGTTGCTATAGCATTTGCAGAATCGT
>JBQCGN010000038.1:0-2642 GCA_051955655.1 Candidatus Nitrosocosmicus sp.
ATTTCTCATGCGAGCAATCATGTTATCTTTTAATGAGAATACATCTATACCTCCAATGAAAATTTTACCAAATGTTGGTTTATCTAGGGCGCCCAAAATATTTAACAAAGTAGATTTACCACTTCCAGATGGTCCTACAATGGAAATAAACTCGCCTGTCCTCACGGCAAAATTTATATTGCGAAGTGCCACAGTCTGACCTCCGCCTGAAACAAATATCTTAGAAAGATTTTCCACCTTTAAGGCAAACGTTGATTCACCAGTTTTAGTATTTTTATACTGCTGATTAGTGTTGTTAACAGATATGTTATTGTTTAAGTTAACGGTCATAGTTTAATATCTCCTATAAGTCGTTTGTTTCAATACCGTGTTTGGCCATTCCTCAGTATATTGAAAGCCATTTTGTTATCTTTAATATTATAGTTTTTCCAATACTTATATTTAATGGAAGCTTTTACTCCGCATTTTGGACATTTAAAATATATTCAAATAACAAAATATTGTCCAAACTTTATCAAAAATTGATCTAATTTTTGTATGCACATATGAAATATAATGGTTTAAGGTAGAAATTTTTTATTTGTTACAATAAACAATATGTTTACTTTTATTACATTATGGAAGTTTATAACTGCTAGAACTATAATCTAGCACAATATAGGACAGATGAAATTTTAATAGAATATCAATAGATATAGAAAACATTATCAATTTTCAAAAGAAAAAAAAGGTAAACGCCATAAAAAACCAAGATTATGGGAGTGGAGTAACACCGGTATTTACAGTAATGGCGTATTTGCAATTTCCAGACTTAGTATCACCATTTTTAGCATTGAAATCAAGTATCACACCATTACCATTTGCGCCACAATCAAAGTAATTGGTACCTCCTCCTCCAATCATTATATCATGGCCGCTACCAGCATAGAGCTGATCATTCCCTTTACCTCCCACCATAAGAGTATCCCCTGGTCCACCTATGAACATATTATTACCAGCCCCTCCATAAAGCTGAGCAGTAGTCGAAGTACCAGCTATCATTATATTGTCGCCATTTCCACTATATACTTTGCAATTGCCAGATCCACATTGTATTACATCATTTCCAGCAATGCCATAAATAGTAGGACTTGCAACTGCAGTAGCGATTATAATGTCGGGCCCATTAGTGCCTACAATTGGAGGGCAACCAGTAGTACCACTTGTAGCAGTAGGGCATGTTGCAATAATCAGATTTTTAGGAAGCTCTAGCCCAGTTGCAATCTGAGACCGAGACAAAGAAGTAACAGGAGATTGATTAGGAGGTGTGAGTGCATTATTTGGAATTGGCAGTGTCCTTCCTTTTAGATTAGTGGTTGCATTTACAGAAGGCATAATCAGTACAATATGAGAAACAAATATAATAACAAGTAATATAAATAATATATTTCGATGCATTTTAATTGATATAAACACCATTCCTACTTATTTGCATTTTCATAGAGCTACCAACGAACAATAATGATAATGATACTAAATTACGCAATGATACATATAATACGAACTTTAAACAATTAACAGGATTATACATAATCTTGTATTAGTTATCCACTACTTATATTTGGTGGAAGTTTTATCTCCGCATTTTGGACATTGTATCTAATACAAGGCAACCACTTGGTAAGGCAATTAAAGACGATTTATACTAATTGACGGTATTGTAAAATAAATGATTGAATAATTACCTATATAGCCATTTACAAATAATAGAAATATAATTTGTAAACCACCACTAAACTAACAATAATTAAAGAATTTATGATCAGAACGATTTTTTATTTTATTTTCAAATCAATATGTCAACGATAAAATAACACGATCAATATCAATTTTCTGTTGCAAAGCGAACTTTCAAAGTTCATTTAGCTAACAATGCAATATTTAAAATTAAATTATTGTATGGGCCTTATTTTTAAGAATATTAAAAAACTTTAATTGTAAAAATCAACGCTCAATTACCTTTTTTCCGGGATTCATAATATATTTTGGATCTAATATCTTTTTAACGCCTTGAAAGACTGATGACACTCTAGGACCATACATATATTCTATATATTTTGTTCTTGATAGACCATCACCATGTTCGCCAGTTAAAGTTCCACCAAATTCAATTACTTTAGTAAATACATCATGGGCAATATTATCAATTAATTCAATTTCACCTTGGGACATGGTATCTATTATGGGCCTAGTATGCAAATTGCCGTTTCCCGCATGACCATATATAACATAATTTAGTTTGTTGTCGCGGTATTTTTGCAGGACAAAACACATATAATCATATAGATATTCAGGAGGTACAACAGTATCCTCTATTAATCCGATTGGTTTTCTGCTCCCTACAGTTAATTTCATGGCATTATTCAAAGCACTCTTTCTTGCTTGCCAGACCCTAGTGGAGCTATTTTCATCGGTAACAGCCTCAAAGGTAACATCAAACATTGAAGAAATCTTGGTTTTACATAAAGACAATTTTTGCTCAATTTTAAAGAGATTATCTTCTGAAAATTTAACAAATATCAAACAACCTTTAAGACTATTATTTATAATAAGATAATTTTCTTCGCCGAAACTGGAAAATATAGTATGATCGAGCAGCTCCA
>JBQCGN010000039.1:0-4170 GCA_051955655.1 Candidatus Nitrosocosmicus sp.
TGGATTGATAAGCAATACTCAAAGGGATTTAGTATTATGTTTTCCATTCCATTAAATAAAAAAGATTAAATACAAAAGCTTTAATCGTTTAAATATTTAAAATATGCCTTTTTTTATCAAGATAATTAATTTTTTCAAAAATTCAACAATGATAAGTCAATTCATTATTTAGTTTTAAAGATTGAATGACGGAATAGTGTATACCATAGTTTGAAAATTGCTATAGCTATCTTGATTGATAAATAATAAATATGGCCCATAACAGAGAGATTTTTAATATTGTCATCAAATGAGATTAACGAATCGGATAACTTTGAAACAAAAAAAAAATTTCTCAACCACCTTTGAATCTATTATTTAATCCTTCTCTTATAGACAAGAATGATGTTTGGCAAATTGATATAGTAAAACTATTAGAAAAATTGTTAGAAATATTGAAAACTTCTGGAAATAATGATCTGAGGGTTTGCGGAGCCGCTATACTCACTTCTTCAATAATCCACAGATTAAAAGTTGAGTCAATATTTAAACTTGGTAAAATAGCTAATTCAAAAGAAAATAATGATAATATTAAAGAAAAAAAAGATGAAGAAAAAGTACCAATACCAGATATCATAAATCTTCAATTACCATTCCGAAAAGAAACTACGTATCCTGTTTCCTTGGATGAATTGCTATTGATATTAGAAAATACAATTATGGAGTTGGCAAATCCATCTGTAAAAAAAAATTCAATAGATCTTACCGCCCAGCCAACTAAAACAATAGATTTTCAAGACTATTTAATAAAATTTGAAAAAATAATAGAAGAATACCAAATAAAACTATTTGAAAATATAGATAGAAAAAAGGGAATGTTATTTAATGATTTTGTATTTGATATGAATGAACTAGACATTGCAAGATATTTTATAGCAATGTTATATCTAGCGATGAAACAACAAATTGAGATATCTTTTATAGATATTAATGATATTGATATCCAAGAGTTTGACAAATTGCTTATTGAAAATAAAATGGTCAACACAGAAAACCAGGAAGACAATACTAAATTAATTAAAATAACTGTAATAAATAATCAAATAACAACTACTTGACAAAGTTACCTCAAGATGAAGTAATTGCGAGAGTGGAAGCAGCACTATATTCTGCAGGACATCCTTTAACATTAGAAGATATAACAAAAGCATCTGGAATTGAATCTAAAGAAAAAATTAAAAAAATTTTAAATGAGCTAATAAATAAAACAAAAGTTGTTTTTAAGGCTCTGGAAATCGTAAAACTAGATGACGGAAGCTATGTATTTCAAGTTAAGCCACATTATACACCCATTGTAAAAAAATTTGCTTCTAAACCACAGGTTTCAAATTCTGTATTAAAAACGTTATCTTATATCGCATATGAACAACCAGTAACATCTAAGAGATTAGTAGAAATTAGAGGATCCAAGGTTTATTCTCACATCAAAGAGTTAGAACAAATAGAGTTTATTACTCATAAAGATGTTGGCAGGCTGAGAATATTCAATACAACAAAAAAATTTCAGATCTATTTTGGGATAAGTGATTTAAAAACTTTTAAAAATTCTCTTTTATTGAATGAACCTGTAGTTCCAAGACAACACAATGAAAATAAATAAATGAAATTAGGTGATAAAAAATCTGTTATTTTTACAAATTCTGCAAATAGTGGACGGTAAAATATACATACTCCTTCTTTCGATTAGCTAAAAACAAAGTAACAATTTTTTTTTAGTTGTAAAAAGAGTTGTTATAACTTTAATATAACTTGAGCAAATTGTCATCAAAATACCGGCAAGATAATGAAAAAATCCTACGCAAAAACACTTAATTAGAGTTTTCATCAATTTTCATTATGCGTAAATCTATAGAGAATCTAGGAGGCAGAAAGTTTACAGGAGGAAGGACAATTCCAAATCGTATTCGTAGAAAATCTGAAATTGATAGATATCCAAATGAAGCCATAGCAGGACCGGTTCAAAACATTACCAGAAGAGTAAGAGGAAATAATATAAAAACTGCATTTAAATCATCCGAATATGTAAATATCAATGATCAAGACAATAAAAAAACAGTTAAAGCAAAAATCACAAGGGTAACAAAAAATCCCGCCAATAAAGATTATGAAAGAAGAGGCGTAATAACAAAAGGTGCTATTTTGGAAACAGATTTAGGATTAGCTAGAGTTTTATCGAGACCTGGGCAGGACGGTGTTATTAATGCTGTTTTGATTAAACAATAACATACAGTTTTAAAAAAGAAGGAATAAGAATTTATTAAATAATTGAGAATTTAATTTATTGGTAAAGATAGGTATTACCGTTTTTCCTGGTAGTAATTGCGAAAGGGACGTTTTCAAAGTACTTCAAACTAAATTAAAAGCAAATGTGGAGTATATTAAAGAAAAAAATTCGCTAAAAACATTTGATGCAATTATTATTCCTGGTGGTTTTACTTATGGGGATAGGCTAAGGGCAGGAGTTATTGCTGCCCATAGTTCATTAATGGATAAAATAAGGGATCAGGGCGATAATGGTGTTCCGATTTTGGGCATATGCAATGGATTTCAAATTTTGGTTGAATCGGGTTTACTCCCTGGTGCCCTCATACCAAACAATTCTTTAAAATTTATTTGTAAATGGACAAATATTCTGGTCACAAATAATAACACACCTTTTACTAATCTGTTTGATAAAGAACAAATAATTTCGATTCCAATTGCACATGGTGAGGGAAGGTATATACCCGATGCACAATCATATGATAGAATTAATGAAAGAAAACAAATAACCATGAAATATTATGGAGAAAATCCAAATGGTTCAACAGATAATATCGCTGCAATTTCCAATTCAAAAGGCAACATAATGGGAATGATGCCTCACCCTGAAAGGGCGAGTTACACAGATCTAGTGCCTAATGGTTTTTCTAACGATGCAATAATTGTTTTTAAATCTTTAATTAAATATATTAGCAATTAACTAGGCTAAGTAGTAAGAAGCACTATCATGACGATTTTAAATACAGCAGAATATACATATTTAAAGGATCAGTTAAAACGCTTACCCAATGAATTAGAACAACACATTATTAATGCAGAATGGTCAGAGCACTGTTCATACAAATCATCAAAGATACACATAAGGACTTTACCTAACGAAAGTAACATATTGGTTAAGGAACAAGGTTTTGATGCCGGTGTAATTGATGTAGGAAAAGGATATGTTATTACAGTTCACATAGAAAGTCACAATCACCCATCTGCCGTAGATCCTTATGGAGGAGCAGCAACTGGAGTAGGTGGAGTATTGAGAGATATTCTTTCAAATGGAACACGCCCCATAGCAGTATTAAATGCGATTAGGTTCGGTGAAATACACAATAAGGAAAAACCCTCATCTTTGAAAAATCAATGGTTATTGAAAAATGTTGTAAAAGGTATAGCAGACTATGGTAATTGTATGGGAATTCCCACAGTAGGTGGCGAGGTTGAGTTTGACAGTTCATTGGAAGATTATTGTTTGGTAGATGTTGCTTCAATAGGTCACGGGAAAAGAATAGATCTTATCAAAAATAGAATAAAAAAAGACGATTTAATAGTTATAGCAGGCAATTCAACAGGCAAGGACGGAATCCATGGAGCCTCATTTGCCTCATCTAATTTAGAAGAAGAAAATCGCTCAGCAATTCAAATACCAGATCCATTTTTGGAAAAAATATTATTGGAAGCAACACTCGAAGCAATCGATAACAAATGCATAAAGGCTATGAAAGATTTAGGAGGCGGAGGCCTTGCATGTTGTTTGTCTGAAACCGCTGACAACTTAAAAAAAGGATTTGAAATAGAATTATCCAGAGTTCCTTTGAAATTTAAAGATCTTGGTGATACTGAAATAATGATATCCGACTCACAAGAGAGAATGTTATACATAACTGACAGAAGAAATTTTAAGAAATTTTCAAAGATATTTGATAGTCATGAGATAAAATATTCAATTATTGGCAAGGTTAATAATAGCAAAAAAATACTAATTAAAAGAAACGGACACAAAGTAGCAGAAATGCCTGCAAGTCTAATTGCACATGCTCCTTTATTGAATCGACCGTCAGAAAAACCCTTTTACATAGAGCAATTAACCAAATCCTTTAG
>JBQCGN010000040.1:0-3374 GCA_051955655.1 Candidatus Nitrosocosmicus sp.
TAGATTTAATACATAGAAAAAAAGATATCAAGATTCATTTATTTCAAATTTATGTATATCTTCAATCAATACACCTATTTCTCGATTAACTTCTTCAGTTTCTCTATAAACTTCATCTAGTTTTCTAACTGCTTCAGAATTATTTTTGTCTATCATTAATGCTAGTTCAGATAGAGAATGAATTAATGTACCCATCCTCTTTTGAATAATATTTAGGCGTTCATCTTTTTTGGCACCATTTTTATTTGAATAATGATTCATATCTTTCAATAAAGATACATATAATTAAAATTAATTGAAGATACAGTTTACAAAAATATTAAACCATCGCCATATTGAAATAAACTTACCATCATAATTCATTAAACTTTTTTATCTAAAATATTAAAATCGATTTTTATACAATTGACACATACATCTGCAATAGGGAAAAATAAAGAAAAGTTAAATCAGATATTTAAAACAAATACATAATTGCAAAGGGAAAAACAGAACGAGCTTAACAATATCAGATATTTGCATTCATTCATCAACAAAATATTTCTTTTTGTAAAACTGTACCCTATTCCCACTATTGCTATATCAGGTTTACTTTTGGGATCAATAATTAATTATATAATTTATCAAGCCCCAATAGGATATTGGATATGGTATATCATCCTAATAATTTGTGGAGCCCCAATAGTATTTCAAACACTAAAAGGAATGGCCAGTAGACATTTTGCTTCCGATGTAGTTGCAATGTTTGCAATTATTACTGCAATTATAACAAATGAAGCATTTCCTGGAATAATAATTGTAATAATGCAATCAGGGGGTAAAGCTTTAGAAGACTATGCATTTAGAAAAGCTACCGATTCACTTGATCAGTTGATGGCAAGATCTCCGAAAATAACACGTTTAAAAATAAACGAAAAAGATATTAAAGACATTAATGTCGATGATGTACAAATAAATGATATTTTAATAATTAGACCAGGAGATCTTATTCCAGTAGACGGTGTAATACACTCAGGTAAAGCTCAAATAGATGAATCAGCTCTCACTGGTGAGCCCTTAATTAAAATTAAAGATAAAGGAGAAGAAGTTTATAGCGGAACAGTAAATACAGGAGACATTTTTGAAATTGTTGCAAAAAAAACAAGCAAAGATAGCCAATATAACAGAATAGTCCAAATAGTAAAAAAGGCAAGAGAGCAAAAGGCACCGATTCAAAGACTAGCCGACAGATATGCAAATTGGTTTACACCAATAACTTTAGTTATGTGTGGTCTTGGATGGCTTTTAACTCATAATCCTCAGACAATTCTTTCAATACTGGTAGTAGCAACCCCTTGCCCATTAATATTTGCCACACCGGTAGCAATAATAAGTGGAATAAATAAAGCTGCAAAACAAAATATCATAATAAAAAACGGAGCTGCAATAGAACAGATAGGTAAAACAGATGTAATAGTATTTGACAAAACAGGAACAGTTACATACGGTTCACCTCTTGTGGAAAATATAATTCCAATCTACAATAATAACAAAGAGGATAATAGTAAAACAAATAATAGTAAAACAATAATTAAAGACAAGGTAGACGATCTTTTATTCAAGTCGGCTAGCTTAGAGCAAATGTCTTCTCACCCTTCTGCACAGAGTTTGACAAATTTAGGAAAAGAAAAATTTGACCATCTTTCTATTCCGGCAGGTTTTCATGAAAAAGCAGGTATGGGGGTAGAAGGATATCTTAATGGCGATCATATAAAGATTGGATCTTATGAGTTTATCAAATCCTCTGATGTGGAAAAAAAGAACAAAAAAGAATACGAAGAGGAAATAGATAGTCATATTTTAGAAACAATAAAAAACAAACAATCGCAAGGCAAAATGATATCATTTATAAACATCAATAATAAAAACGTCGGAATAATTGTATTCAGTGATAAGATTAGAGAAGGCATTATCAATATGATACAGAATTTAAAGAAACAAAAAATAAAACAAACTATTATGCTAACAGGAGACAGCCAATACAACGCAAAATCAATAGCAGATCAGGCCAAATTTGACATCTACAAATATAATTTATTACCCGAAGACAAAGCAAATGAAATTAACAGATTAAAAAGACGATATAAAAATATTGTTATGGTTGGTGATGGAATCAATGATGCTCCAGCATTAACAGCTGCTACTGCGGGTATAGCAATGGGTGCCAAGGGAACTGCAATTTCCGCAGAAGCAGCTGATGTGGTCATTCTTGTTGATGATATTACAAAAATATCAGAAGTAATTCAAATAAGCAAAAGAACAGTAAAAATAGTAAAAGAAAGTATCTTTATTGGCCTTGGCGTAAGCTTTTTGCTAATGATAATTGCTAGCTTTGGGTTGATACCTCCATCCATAGGAGCGCTACTTCAAGAAGTAATAGATACAAGCGTTATATTAAATGCCCTAAGAGCCAGATAATCAAAATTAAATCCAGTAAAAAATCCATGTGAATACAAGATCATGCAATCATACATTGTATACAATATCTAGCAACACCATTAAACACATAAGAACCAGGTGATCAATTAAAAATAAAGATACTGCATCAAATCAAATATCAACGCCAGCAACTATTTAAAATTCCAAATGCACTATCTCTGCCATTCGTTTGGAAGGAGTGATTATGATAGGAATGTTTGTATTAACAGTAACTCCTGTAGAGGAATCTACCGTACCATACAAGCGAACATCTGCATCTCTCATTACATTAATATTAATAGTTGATTGAAAAGGAACAGTATAACGTATTTGTTTAATAGTTCTTTCTTTTTTTAATTTTGGTTTTTTTCTAACCGCAAAAGTGGGTAATATATGACAGACGCCAAGATTATCATCATCAAATAACTCAGAGACAATTTTAGTAGTATTACATATTTTATCACGATACGAGTAATAGCCTGTTGACCCAAATGCAGTACTTATAATTACACCGTTGCCAATTACAAAGTCTATAAAGTCCACGGTCTTATTATTATTGTTAATGATATTTTCAACTTCCGTTTCCTTTATCTTATTTTTAGCAACAGAAACAGTATATCTTATGCACCCAGCAAATATTCCGCGTTCAACATAAATATCGGTCAAAACATCAACAGGTTCAAAAGTATTATATTTTACAGATATCATTTTTCTTTTTATAATTTTATACAGTCCTTTCTTAAGGTATGACAAGACTTTATCAATATCATCTATAGTCGTTTCAGCAAGCACACTTTTACTTCCCAATATGTCTGGTTCATTGACACCGATAAAAAGCAAGGGAATTGATAAATTTCTACCATAATAAGAAAATGTCCCATCTCCTCCTACAACCAATGCAACATCAATATCAGAAT
>JBQCGN010000041.1:0-5405 GCA_051955655.1 Candidatus Nitrosocosmicus sp.
TGAAAGGATAAATGGGTTGTGGATGTGGTATAGGAGGATACAGTTACAAGGGAAGAAGTTTTCTCACAAAGGAAGAGAAAGTCCAATTATTAAAAGAATATGATCAGGAACTTGAAAGAGAGGCACAAGGAGTAAAGGAGAAAATAAAAGAGTTGGAATCAGCGACTAGTTAATACTTCTTTTAATCATATTTTTTATTTTTAATCTTTTAAAATACTAATGTATAGGTATTTAAGAAAATAAAAAATTAAGTCAAGGTAGATGGGGTTATATTCTTTTTAATATAGCGATTAGACCAGGTTCATATTGGTATAGAGGCATAGATAGAAATTTTGTTTTTCATAATTCACGGTTATAGATAAAGTTAAGTCAGATCTAAAGACTTTATTTTTTGTATGTCATTTACCTTAACGTCTACAACTGAGTTGAACAATGGAATTCAAATTCCACGGTTAGGACTAGGAGTATATCAAATACCTCCAGGAAAATCAACTATCAAAGCAGTTAGATACGCATTGGAAATTGGCTATAGACACTTTGATACAGCAATGATTTATGGTAATGAATCGGATGTTGGCAAGGCCTTAAAGGAAAGTGATGTAAAAAGAGAAGATATATTTATTACAACAAAGGTCTGGAACAGCGATCAAGGATACGAGTCCACTCTGAAGGCATTTGAATCTAGTCTCAAACGTCTCGATATATCTTACGTGGACCTCTATCTAATACATTGGCCAATCCAAGATAAAATTATTGAAACATGGAAGGCCATGATTAAGCTACTTTATAGTGAAAAAGTAAAATCAATTGGAGTGAGCAACTACTCCATAAAGGAATTGAAAGAAACGTTAGACAATTCCGAAATTGTACCTGTCATAAATCAAGTAGAATTTCATCCGTACCTGTATCAAAAAGATCTATTGAGATTCTGCAAAAACAATATGATCCACCTTGAAGCATATAGCCCATTGACAAGAGGCAAAAGACTAAATGATCCTAGAATAGTTCGAATTGCAAACGCATATGACAAAAGCCCAGCACAAATACTTGTACGTTGGAGCTTACAACATGATCTAGTTGTTATTCCAAAGTCTAGCCATGAGGAAAGAATTTTGGAAAACAGTCAGGTGTTTGATTTTCATATTAATCAAAAAGATATGCAAATTTTAGATTCATTGAATGAGGATTTGCGTACAGTTTTTTTAGATTAGCAACAGTTTCAATATAGACATTGAATGGATTATGAAATTAGAAGCTTTTGCTGCTGCATCCTTTCAATATTAGTGAATATTATAATAGATTTGGAAAACAGAAATATAATAACAATGTTTAGATTTATCAAAACAATATCATATTTTAAATCGCTCTATGCCAAGGGTTTAGTACTATATATGTCACAGATCTAAAAGTCCACAAGGGAATAGATTCATTTAAAATTAAAGATTATTGTATCGTTTCTTTCTTTTATCATTGACCAACCATGCATGTTAAAATTTTGGATTAATAACTTATAGAAAAAATATTGTTTAAAGTTCCACACCAAAATAACTTCTGTGCCTTTTAGATATTTTTTCAATGAGTAATTTATAATGAAATTTAGATACATTCACTTTGCAAAAGATTTGATTATTTTCTTTCTGCCTCTTCTATCTATCTACTTATTACTTGCATCAACTTCTTTAAAAGAATCTAATTTAGGTAATAAACGCAACAGCATATACTTCTGAGTTAATGAATTTAAGGTGGATAAGTAGGATAAACGTCCTTAAGAATAGGTTCTGGATTGTATAGAGTTTTCTAATTGCTGTATCCAAGATTCAAAAAAAAGGGACTGATCTTTTAATAATAATTACTCGAATGAATATGTAATTATTCAGTAATGTATTTCCAGTGAGGTTAAATAAATTTATTTTTCTTATCTCCTATAGTTGTCTGTGGTAAAGGTCTCTATTTTTATTGGAACAAGTCTAGACGGATATATTGCAAGAGAAAATGGAGATATAGATTGGTTAAACATTATTAACAAGAAAGCAACTCCTGGGGAGGACTTTGGATTCAATAGTTTCTTAGATTCAGTAGATTTAATAATCATGGGAAGGAAAACTTTCGATCAAGTTATAACTTTTAACTACTGGTTATATAAAGACATTAAAATAATAGTTTTGACTTCAAAAGATATTGAAATCCCAGAGAAATTAAAGAGAACCGTAACAACATCTAACACATCATCCTCCGCACAATTGATAAAAGAACTATCAGATCAATCTAATAATCACATCTATGTAGATGGAGGCACAGTGATACAGGATTTTTTGTCAGAAGGATTAGTCGATGAAATTACTGTTACTATAGTTCCGATTCTTATAGGAAAAGGAAAATCATTTAGTGGATTATTATTCAAAGATTTGTATTTGCAGCACCTAAAAACAACTGTTTATGACTTTGGTTTTGTTCAAAATAAGTATAAGATCAATAAAGAAGAAAAGTAATAAGAATTTCAGAATTATATAACTCTTTCATCATACAGAAGACCTAAATATATAACCTCTTTTACTTGCCGTAAAGGAGCAACAGTGTAATTTGCAAATCCCTTTCATATTAGGTTAAAATAAACAAAAATAATCAAATACTCCAGAGGTATGGGGAACTTTAATCTATAAACACCATTGATTACAACACTCTTTGAATTGAATTTCTTGCCTGAAGTTATAAGATCGTAATCTTTCCCAGACGTTACTGTATTCGCCATTACATCTGCATTTATCCAAGTTACTGTATCTCCTATCTTTATGTAAATAGGATTTGGATCATATGATTGATTATCTTTTACCTCCTGCAATAGTAACTTTTAGGTGCAGTAGCTGGTAATGTTGTATGACCTCATTTGGTAATAGATATCTTCCAATAATGATATAGAATTAAAACCTATTTATGGATAAATCCTCTTTAGCCAACAAAGTTAACCAGCCATTGCAATTCAAATTAGGCTATCATATGTAGTAATTAGTAAAATTTGTTTTAGATTTAGGTAAGGTATAAAAGTCTATAATGTTACTAATGAGAAAAATCAATACCAAAGGTGATTTCTGATGTTTACTTCCAATCCAGTAATAGACTTTTTCTACTTTTCCATGATTTCTCTATGTTCCTTAAAATATTTGTCAAGTAGATTAACCGCAAATTCATCCAATCTTAATTTTCCCTCACTAGAACTGATTAGTCCATGGCTTAATATCCAATTCATATCTTCTCCAAAACTTTCGAAACTAAGCCTGTTTCCATCCAAATTCGGATCGCAAAATATTTTTAGATACAATTCATCCATTGTCCAATCCATCTTATTGGGATCAAAATTTGCCTGCAATTGATTACAGACATCGAGTATTTCTCGGGTAACTGATTTATTCTCATATTCCATTATAGAAATTATTCTCGGATTCTTTAAAATATTTTCTCAATTACCATAGAGGAGCTCTAGGAGTTGACAATACTCTTGTATTTACAGGTTTATATTAAATATGTTATCAATACTTGCCGCTCTATTATTTGCATCTTGTATTGATTTGCAAAAAGCCTTCATTAGATTTATAAGGGAATTCAGGTCACAGGATTCACCCAATATCTTAACAGATTTAATAAAATTTCGCAAGGTAGATGCAGTTACTCCCCATGGAGAACTCTTTCTTTTAGAAAATTCTGAAATTCATTAAAATAGACCGATCAAAAGATTCGATACATAACAATAAACTAATAATGATATAATCTTTAATACACAGTATAATTTATCTAGTCATATTATATTAATAAGTATCGTTTTCTTGTATTTGGAAAATTCATTAAAAGTGATTATGATTTGTAAATTTTATAAAAATAATTATGATATTTGATATTTATGCGAACTTCTTGGTATTAAACTAAAAACTTTATATAACAATATCATATACAATAATAGTTGTAACATCTCTATCTGTTAATTGACACAAGTTCCATATCACAGGTCTTGGAAAAAAACTTGCCAAAGTAATCACCAAGACCTAAAGTTTATATCCTCTTTTTTGCTTTACATATTTCGCATTTTAGTTTGCAGTTCTAGCTCTTGTTTATAACCCATTCATGACCTAGAATTATAATATAAAAAACAATAAGTAAAAAGCAAGCAAATGTTTGTTGTAAATATTGAGTTTTGAATTTGAGATCTGTTAAGATATCTCAAGACCATTATTGGCTGCAGTTGGCTGTCACCAAAGTCTACAATATTTTATAAAATCTTTAAGAAAAAGACTGAACTCAATTAGATCATGCAGAATTAAAAAAGACAAATCGAGTTGTTATAGAAAGACATCATAATTGAGAGATAAAGATACAAACTATAAAGAAGCAAGAAAGAAGTATAAAGATATTAGAAAAGATTACTGCAAAAAAAGGTAAAAGAATAACTATTTTCTTATATCTTTAGTTGCATTTAATATCAGCTGAGCAACCTCTTTTGGATGCTACACAAGAGATGCATGGCTAGAAGGAATTGATATGGTTGTGGCATTGATCTGCTTTGCAAACATTTGTTCCAGATGAGGTGGAATCATACGATCATATTCAGATATTTGATACCATGAAGGAATTTGTTTCCATGCCGGAGGTCCAGACTTTTCAGCAAGAATAGATTGGTTAATCGGCTTTTGCACAGCTGCCATTAAATCTGCCTCTGATATGTTAACATCTTGTGCAAAAGAATCATGAAACTTGGTTGAATTTAGATAAATAAATCCCCCTTTATCTGCAACAAACAAGTCTTTAGGTATTTTTTTGACATCTGCAACATCACTAAAAGATTGGCCATCTTGTAGAGCAAGTGCAGCAATAAAAACAAGACCCTTTACATTAGGATTGTTATAAGCAGCATTAGAAATTACCAGGCCACCATATGAATGTCCTACTAAAATAGATGGTCCTTTAACAAAATCAATTGCCCGTTTAACTGTAGCTACGTCATCAGATAAAGAATGCTCGGGTAACTGGACTGCTATTACTCTATGGCCTGCTTTTTCTAAAATAGGAATCACTTGGCTCCAGGCAGATCCATCAGAAAAGGCACCATGCACTAGAATGATATTCTTGATGTCTGTAGATGAGGCATTATTTTGCGATTCAGAAGATTGCAAGATTGGTTTGCTTTGAGCATTAACCAAATTAAAATTTGCAATTAATACAGCATATGCAATAAAAGTTAAAGAAATGCAAAACAATCCTAAAGATTTTGGTATTTTAAAGATTTTCATTTTATAATATCATTATACTCTTTGAATGTTTTAAAAAAGTATCTTGGCTATTTGTTTTACTTTGTTAGCTATTACAAGTATTTCCAAAATTATAATTTATTATTTTTATAAACTCTTTTCTCTCGATTG
>JBQCGN010000042.1:0-5581 GCA_051955655.1 Candidatus Nitrosocosmicus sp.
GGGATTATCCAGAACAGCTGAGCAATTCCAGAACCCAAGAAAAATGTTACGTTGGGAATATTTTGAAACATTCGAGGATGATCTAATGGCATATAAAGATGAACTATACCTGCTATTGCGGTGGCAACCGCAGCAGCAATAAAATAGGATTTGAGATTTGAAGATGATGTGGAATTAATAGTATTGTTTTTTGTCATTTATTTGGCTACCATCTTTGATTGTGATTGTTTCCCCAGTGATCTCTAAAGCCATCGTTCATATTTTGACCATCAGAACCCCAGTGTCCCTGTTTCCAGTGACCGCCGCCGCCGAAGCCATCATGACCTCCACCAAAACCATTATTCATTCCTTGATGACCTCTAAATCCACCGTTCATTCCATTCATTGCAAATTGAGTAGAGTTTATAGATTTGCCAGGTGAAGTGTACAATACTTTTCCATTTCCTGCATCAACTATTACCTTGGAGATTGTATTGTTGGTAGGGTTTGATACCTTAAAAGTATATGTTAAAAATCCTTGAGTTACACTAATATGTCCACCTATAATAGTGCCATTTGAAATTGCATTTTGAGCACTTTGAACTGCTGTTCCAAATGGAACTGACACATTTTTAATAGATATGGTATTTGTGGTATTTTTTAGATTTATTGTTCCATTGATCTGAGGAATAACATTGTTGTTATTCATTCCATTTGTTTGATAACCATTATTAGTCATCGGTTTTCCCATGCCCCCCATCATATTTTGATTTTGGACTATTGCATTAGCAAATGATGATGGTGTAACAGATAGGAAGGTAGTCAATAAAAATACGCTTGTAGTAATAACAAGTATCATTTTTAACATCCCTTTTTTACTTGATGTTTTTTCTAAATTACTCATCCTTACAAAAAATACATTTGACTATATTATTATTTATTGACCTTTGAGACGTAACAAAGTTACCTGAGCATTTAAATAACATTTTAGAATACGTTTTCACTTGCTTTTAATACCATTTAAGAAAATGATATAGGCAATAGGCAATACCACTATATCCTTAACTAATAAAAAAGAAAATTTAGAGTATATAGTGAATATGCTAATGATGATTAAAGATATTTTATATGATATGTAGTGTAGTATATGATACACATCAAAAGTAATTGGGTATAAAGATTTTATATATGTCCATAGATTAAGAATATCTCAGAAAATTCCCACTTTATACAAGCCAGTTATCGACAAATAACGATCCTTTTTTTAATAGTTATATTCTAGCAGTCATAAAAAAACCGACAAACTTTATCAATCTTTTTTCTTTACCCATTTATCATCCTCCTTTTTATACTCTTTTTTTACCGCAGACCAGGCAACCTTATGTGCAACTTCTTCAGTACTTTCCTTTTTACCACCACGTCTTTTATCGGGATCCTTATATTCTTTAACAGCACTGGCATGAGCCTTTTTAAATATGTTCTGGGCATGTTCTGGAAGTTGATCTATTCTTTTTTCTGTAGATTCAGACAATCCGTCATCTTCTTCTTTATCAGCAACTTTACGGTTTTTTTCTTTGGTATTAGTAGGCATAAATAATAATATAAAATAAAATATAATAATCTTTATACAATAAAATTTAAGCATTTAAAAAATTTTAAAGAATAGTTTTGGGTTCGCTTTACAGTCGTTATAGTACAATACGAATAGGTTAATACAAAAGAAGCAATGTTTCCAGATATCAGATTCTTAAATCCTGTTTGCCCTCGTGTTCCTATAACAATCAAACCTATTTTATTTCCACAACATATTCCAATATTACGTAATCTATTGATCTATAGATGGTTATCAATTCTCTATTTTAAGAAATATTTTTTCCTTTGCTTGCTTGTATATTGAAATTGTCAAATCATAATTTGGAGTCTTGCATACTTTTATGTGCTTTTGTTGATTCGAGTAAATTATATTTTTTATTTATATGATCGGATTCCATAATAGCTTTTACGGTAATAGTATAAAAATGAGCACAAGATAATTTTGCAAGATCCAATACATGCTTTGTAGATTTATTTGAATATTTAGAGCCATCTATTGCAACCAATATTTTTAATAATAAATTTGCAAGTGAAGTAGGTATTGATAAGATTGATATATTTATGGATGATTATCTAAATCCGAGTTATAATTTCATTATGAATTAAATATGGTTTACCCTTATTAATGGCTCAAGTAATATATATTAAAACTTTTTAATACATCAAATTGAAGCATTTAAGAAAAATTAAATATTAAATTATTGGGACCAATAATAAATAATTCATGTTGTTTTAAACTTGAAAAAAATATTATACTCTGACTTCATTTTTACAGCAACAATTCTGTATTCATAAAATGGTTATAGAGATATTCATATCAAATAAATTAATAAAAAATAAGACGATATAACTAACTATAAAATATTGGATAGGTCTATGATAAAACGATCGTCATCGATTTTGTTATTTATATTAATCGTTATTCAATTAAATTTCTTTATTCATAACTTTCATACGATTTATTCTCAAAACTACAAAAACAATAATAATAATGTTTATTCTAAGATCAGCAAATCAGATGATCTAAATATAACTATGCAATTTGAACCTACGGCTCCGATTGCCTATAAACAAACAAAAATATTATTTCAAATAAATCACTTGAATGGTTCATCATACCTTAGTAATTTATCAGCTGTTATTACAATACTAGACACCCAAGGTGGATTATATAAATTCGTAAAGCAAGAAATACAAAATGGCAAAACATCTATAGATTACATTTTTCCCGGCAACGTAAGTAGTAAATTAATAATACAACTATACAAGAATAATCAAGGATATGCCTTAGATTATTTCGACGTTAAAACGCCATATCCTTCATCGACTTTTTCTGGGAATAACAGTTTAAATAACTTTTTTTCTGATTTGTCAAAAAGCATTTCTGATTTTTTCAAAAACTTTTTCAAATAAAATTAGATCTAATAACAAATCACAGCAATGGAAAAACATCAAAAAAGGACTATATGGTAATCTTATTCGAAAACTATTCAAAACAATTCTCGATAACTCTTCAAATTCATGATCAGAAAATGCATAATGATGATAATAACAATGGCAAATGGGAGTCTGGTTTAATCTAATGATAAAACAATCTGACTAATGGTAATAGAAAATAATGATTTGATTAATTATTATAAAAATTTGAATATTTATGAGTAAAAATATGAAAATATTTATTAAGTTGTCAATATCTGATCTCTTTTTACAATAAATTTGAATAACTTTATTAATAGATAATATATTATATATACATGAGTTTAGCTCAGACAGCATTAATTGCATTTTGCCTTGTATTGCTGATTTATATCGCATTCATCATTACCATCAACTATTTTGCACCAAATGGCAACAATGCACTTGATCAATTCCTGAAGCTTGATTCAGGGCTTTACAATAGCATCTCTACCGGAACTAACTACATTCACCAGGCAGATACAAGCAGATCCACAACCACCACAGTATTGAACGGATTAAACTTTAGCAATGGTCAACTCATATTATTAGCTGATGATACACCATACGCAAGTAAGGGTCATATCGCCATTACATTGCCATGTAGTAAAGACAATCCTGCTCAACCAATATTTCAGGTTTTAGTAGGTAGAGCACCAGATCTGTTCGCAATGCCATTAGGCTATCTACAAAGCATATCTTCCCCGCCTACTATGTGTATATACCATGGTCAGTATGGATTTGGAGATCCAGTTTCTGATCTTGCACTTAAATATATAGGAGACAAGAACATTACCCTAAACGGCCCTTATTCAGTAGTGTTGTCTTCACAAGAGGAATATATTCCCAAAGAAAAGTATTTTGAGGAATTGCAACATGCTCAGATGACAAAATAAAAAAACAATTATTATCATTATTTTTAAATAAAAGAAAATTGTTTATGTTACAATTAATAATGATAATTTATAAATTATGATGTAATAAAGTTCTTCTACTCCTTTTATATCCAATTTAATTTTATTTGTATGAAATACAATGAGAAGAAATAAAAGTTCGAACTATGAATTTGTCCTGCAAAAGTTTTTTCATATTATGTCAATTAACATAACTAGTAATTATTTATTTAAATTGATACATACACTAGGAACCAAAAAAATTGATATGGTGATTGAAAATAAAATTAATTGAAAATATTTTATTTAATCTGACAAAAAAAATATAATTTAGTGAAATTCAAAATGGAGAAAATGTATTTTTTCGTAATTTCTTGTATGCTAGTTTTAGTATTCTGTATTACTTTTATCGTAATACCTTCAGTTCAAACCATAATTGGAACAGGGGAAATAATATTACCTGCCCAGAAAAATGGATTTAATAGCACAAAAGTCATCATTCTGGCTTTTGATGATTCACCAAAAAGCCAGTTTACCTTAGCAAAACCCGTTTTGGATAGATATGGCTACAAGGGTAGTTTTTTTACAGTATGCACTTATGTGAACCACGGTTCGGCCGGAGTAGATAAATCGAGAATGACTTGGCAAGATTTGCAGATTTTACAGCAACAAGGGCATGATATAGAATCACATACAATGACACATACCGATCTTAATCACAAATCATTACCGAACTTGGTATATGAGATAGGCGGATCAAAGCAGTGTCTTTTAAATCACGGATTTAATTCTACTGTTTTTGCATATCCTGCAAGTACTGGACATGCTAATGCCACGGTTGTAAATGCCGTTTCCAAATACTATAACCTTGCCAGAACAGGCGATGCACCGCTAGCATTCTTGCATTGTAACGGTTATAAAAAAGAAGCGAACAACTGCTTGCCCTTTAACAAAGATGGAGGACTAACATATGAAAACAGATATGATATCAAGAACTGGAGCGATCGTCCTAAAATAGGAGCAAATACTGAAGAAACTATTAATACAATTACATCCCCTTCTACTATTCCTTCTGGAAATATATTCTTCAATAACAAACAAATGTATGATCAATTTGTGAATGAAGTAAATTTGCAATCATTATATAATAAAAATGGATGTATCAATGCAAAACCTATTGAAGTATATCATGAATTAATTGAAGATAAAAATCACAAATATTTACCAAATGAATCATTTACCGATTTTGGATTATTTTCATCTGAATTAAAATATTTACATGATAATGGCTTTTTAGTTTTAAAGATGTCAAACCTTAGCTTCAATCCCATAAACAATTACCTGTACATAAAAGGCCCTGTAACCGAATACACCAAAGATCCGATTAGCGCAAACATATTGTTGAAGAATTGCTAAATATTTTAATATATAAATATTAAAGGTTGGATCATTTCAACAATTTATATTTTCAATTAAATCTTCCATTAATCAAACTTATTCATATAACCATTCAAAGGGCAACCATCGGTAACTTGCTCATGAAAATAATAATCAAGCAATACTTTCTAGAAATTTAGCGATTGATAATATATTCAAAGACATTATATCGATCCTTTTTTTAACTAATTCAATGATCAATATGAAAAATATGATAGTATTGT
>JBQCGN010000043.1:0-4506 GCA_051955655.1 Candidatus Nitrosocosmicus sp.
AGGTTAACCAACATGTAAAAAGCGCTATAAAGGCGTTAGATAAAGCAGATATAGTTACAGCACAATCTGAATTAAATATTATCAAAAGTTTGTTGGATCAACTAAAACCCATGACCTCTCTAAAATAGATTAAACCTATATCTATTTTAAAAAATAACTATATCTTAAATATATAATTAGTTTGAATCCTACATTTTTATATATTAACGAATTTTTTACTATTTAGGTTTATTTCTATGTTTTTCCCCAAACAAGTAATATCTTTGCACAAAAGAAAGGGTGAATGATAAAATAATTTTATTACCTAATGTGCGTCTAACAAAGTTAAAGTTATATCTGCTGCTTTACTCGCAATTAGGTATCTTTTCTATAGAATCAACCAAATCTTTTGCAACTAAGATAATATTATATGAACTTTTTATCTTTACGTTCAGTGTACTTGCAAAGAAAGTGAGCTTGTCTTTTTATGTTATTGTTTTTTTTAAATATAACGAAAGCTTTTCACTAAAAATAGTTTCTTTTAATTTCAAGGATTTTTATTAGATTTTTCTACTGTTATTGCAATATTGATAGATTATAGAATTTTGTATAATTATACTTTCTACATTTGAAAAGAATAAACTTGGCATTTATTTTCTCTTTCTGTGAATTTATCACGACTAGATCTAGTTATATTTTATCCTATGTTACTATTGAAATGCTCACTACTTTGTATAATTGATGAACGCACCATTATCTATTTTTCCATAAATGATACTAAAAAAATTAGATACGGTGAGTTAGAAAAATCCTGATTCATGAGGTTACGTACTGTAATATTAGAATCTGATTTTATCTTATTTAATACATGTTCTCTATCAAAATAACTTCTTGTTTATTGTATGCATGGATGAATGAACAATCGATATTAAATTTACCTGAGAATGTATTTTTATTCAAGATACTTTTGTTATTGATATTGCAATATGGTCTTTATATATCATTGTTAACAAAACAAATTATTCGAATATGCTTGTGTAGCAAATTTGAAATCTAACTTTATCTCCCAAGACAAAAGTCTTATCCCTAAAGTATATATTGGATAGATTAGAACTATAAAATAATTAATTCTAAATTAGAATGATATTAATCATCTAATTTAGTATGGATGACTACATCATCCTTTTTGTTCTAGTTCAAATCTCGTATTCTACAAGATTAATTATTTTTGGATTTTTTTTATTTCTAAACTTTTTCTTAATTTTAATATTAATTTAAATGCCTAAAAATTTTGGTATTGGTAATAAATAAATAAGTTGTTATTTTTATTTTTTAACGTTTATATCAAATTGGTATTTTAATGGCGTCGAAAGATCTGTTTTATCGTTGTCTATTGTCGTTATTTCTACATTTGCTTTATATAATCCAGGCTCTGAAAATAATGGACCCGATACATCTATAGTTCCAGAGGGATCATCGGGAACGTAAGCGTTGGTTAAGTCATCAAAAGTTCCTTCTACGGCTATAGTTGGGGAGTTTGAATTTCGAGAAGCTATTGTTAGATTACCATTATGTGAATGAAAGAATTCAGATATTTTAGTTTGGTTGTCTTTAGCTATTGTTATCCTGTAGGTAACATGCTGAATTTTTTCTCCTGTTTTTGTATCTATCAAAGACATTTTCATTTGAGAGTCCTGGCCCGCGCGAACGATAGTTGGTTGTGTGACAAAGTTCATTTTGATATTTCTATCTCCTACGGTAGCAAAAGGCGGAGGTGCGCCATGATGCTGAGCATTAATACTGTTGACTGATAGTGAAAGGATCGATAAGACCAGAAAAATATTTGTATATATTAAAATAGCTTGTATATTTTTCATTTCTTGATCATTTATTTTTTGGTAATTTATTTTTTAATCCTAATATAACAAGTTACACTAGTATTAAAAATGATTTTTACATTTGATATATTTTGCTAAACATGTTTCCATATTATTTATAGGTTTATATCTAAATGTATCTCTTTACGTTAAGCAAATTCTACCCTGTTATTTTAATGTTGGATTATTTTTATTTGATCCATTGCATTTTCTTGAAATATTTTTTAATATTATTAGTTGCCTTATTTTGTTCATCTGAAAAATTATGGACAAAAAAGAAAAAGGCTATAGAAAAATTGCTTTGGTAACAGGAGCTAATAGGGGTATTGGTTTTGAAGTCTGCAGACAGCTAGCACAGTTACCAGATGACTTTCTAGTTTTATTGACGGCACGTAATCCTGCAAAAGGGGAGTCTGCTGTAAAACAGTTAACAGAAAAGGGGTTAAATGTAATTTTTCATCGACTCGATGTTTCTGATTTAAATAATATTAAACAAATATCTCTAGATGTAATAAATCAATTTGGCAGATTAGATGTTCTTATAAATAATGCAGCAATTTTATATGATTCTTGGCAATCTGCTATCGTTGCAGATCTTGATGTTGTCAGTAAAGCACTGTCAACGAATCTTTATGGACCTTGGTTATTGTGTCAGGCATTTATTCCTTCTATGAAAAAAAATGGGTACGGTCGTATTGTAAATGTTTCAAGTGGTGCTGGATCTTTGCAATATATGTATGAAACAAGTATGGCACCTGCATATAGTATAACCAAGGTAGCACTCAATGCATTAACAAGAAAATTAGCCTCGGAATTAAAGGGTACTGGCATCCTAATCAATTCAGTTGATCCTGGTTGGGTTGCAACAGATATGGGTGGGCATGGTGGCCGTCCAGTAAAAGACGGCGCAAAAGGCATCATATGGGCAGCAACTTTAACTGATAATGGACCAAACGGTGGATTTTTTTATGATGGTAAACCTGAGCCTTGGTGAATACAAGGCAAGTTGATACCTTTATCTGGAAGCCTGTAATTTGCTAAAGAAAATGATTTACTTGTAGAAATTTCTCTTTGGTGGATATTTTTAAAACCACTCTTTGTATATTCGGTTATTTATTATTTATTTACTAATAGAGAGTTTCAAAAATTAAGTGGTGAGAATATACATTATTTTTACATTATCTATTTTACTCAAAAAAAAAATTGTTATTATCTATTCTTCGTGTATGTGTCTGCGTATGTTCACTATCAAGCCTTTTTTTATTCTGGATTTTCATTATTGTTTTTTTAATTCATAAAAATGCTTGCTGCAAACATTGACTTCCACTTGAAAGTTCTCAAATTCCTTTACAATGCCCATAGTGTCTGCTTTATTTGTACAGCCCTTTCTGTCGCAATATGATAGTTTACTCATATCATGAAAAAGCATAATTTGTTTAATAACAATAATACAAAAATTATAATACTCTTTTTTAATAATAGTTAACTATAACTTTTTTTAAAAAGACTTTTTTGATATTAGATTTAATAACGACATTATACTTCATCATTGTTTTTTCTATTTTCTTTCTTTGAGTATCCTATCTACCTTTAAAAACTTCGTTTTTTGATCTTTATATTTTAAAATAGTTTTATTAGTGATGGGGTGTATCTCTTTTCTAAGATTTATTATTTTTAAATATCGAAAATAACTGATGATGCTGATTATCTAGTTGTCGATATTGTATTATTCATTTATTAATTGTTAGGAAAAGGTCTTTAATAATCATCTCTTTTTTTATATGTGACTGTGTTAGATATCTAATTTTTGTTTATTAATGAGGTTTTGATATAAATGTCGAATTTTCTTTATTTCTAAATTTAAAATAGTGTTTGGATTATTCTATTTTTGATTTTTTTAAGTGCCCTGTGTTACTGTCTAGGAATACAAACCATTTTTCACTTTGTCTTCTTTTCCAGCTCCATACTTCTATGTCTTTTACCTTGGTTGATACAAATAGCCGCGGATCTATTATGCAAATTTCTTTCAGTTTTCTGTTAGAGAGTTTGTCAGGTTTTTTTATATGATCTGTAATATCCATTTTCAATCTATCACCTCATAAAATGCTATCTCGCCATCTGATAGCTTTTCTATACCGTAATCATCTCCACGATAGGATACATGGTAAAACTTGCCTTGCTCTAAATTTTCAATGTCTATGTCGATGTATTCCTTTCCGGATTCTCTAATACTTTGAACTTTGGTCGAGTCTATTAAATTTACTATTTTCTCTGAAAGATCTGGTTTAGAGGTGCCTAATTTTGATGGATCAAATTGTGGTTCACCATTTCTATTCTCTTTTTCTGATATATTGCTATTGACTCTACGTATGTTAGTGCCGCTACTGTTGATAGTATTGCCGCTGCTTGACATATACGTGAATCTATCGGTACATGACTTATAAGACTATGGCCTTGAATTTGCATAAGTATTTTATTTAATTATATGTATTTGCTATCTGCTTTTTTTCTTGTCTTTCTTGTGGTTAATTATCCTTAATCCGTATATGTCATGTTAATGTCGTGTTTATTTCAATTATTTTATTTTATTTTTGATGAATATATTTTGAATTGATTTGGGATTCCTTTTGGGGTTTTATCTACTTATTTT
>JBQCGN010000044.1:0-4019 GCA_051955655.1 Candidatus Nitrosocosmicus sp.
TCTATTTTTTCATCTTGACTATGAATATTGTTACTCACATTTAATTTCAATTAACAAAGTATATAACAACTAGTCATTATAATTATTATATATTCTATAACAAATAGTCAAAAGTTTACAATCAAACAACTCTTTCATACGTTCGCTTAACAAAGATTTTGTTAGTTTTAATTTGGTAATTTGTAGTATTAAGAATATATAATAATAGTAATAAATATTATAAGAAAAATCAAATAAAATTGTAAATAACTATCAGTAATGTTTTGATTAATACTATATTGTAAACCCTTGGTGCTCTTTTCTATATGTATAATAACGACCTTGCCACAAAATGGATTTTGTTTTTCCACGGAATAATAATGGTATTACATTATACATACACGCAATGAATACAAAAAGCGATCCAAAGAAAGCGGTTAATGAAAATATAACAGGTATTTTGTATTCTTTACATTTAAGTGAGAAAAGAAATAAGATCACAATACAAGATATTGCATTAATAGCCAACAGATAAAAATTAAAATCTAAAGGCGGTTTCAACATGTCAGAATAGTTTTCGTATACATTAGTAATTATTAAAGGAAAGATAATAAAGGGCAGGACAGTTGCAAAAAACAGTATAAACAAATTAAAAAATATTTTGATTTTATTTTTTAACACAAGGGGTGCTAAAGTTCTACCTATACCGTACCAAAGGGATTTCAAATCATCCGCCCATAAAGTAGAAACCATTTCTTTTAATTTAACTAGTTTTAGTTTGTATCCTCTTTCCTTTAGAAGAACGCCCATTGCTTTATCTTCTTGAATTGCACTATGCACCACCTCAAATGTGCCTATTTCAACAAAAACACTCCGTTTTATAAGAAAATAACATCCAATTAGATATGCAATTTTTGAACTTGGATCATTCACTTTAGAACTATTTACGCCAAATAAAGCAAATACAGATTCCCAGAAAGGTATTGAGATCTTTGACCAGATGTTACTAAGCTTTTCAGACGAAGGGATCCCAGTTAAAACATCCAGATTATTGTTTTGAATATATAAAACCGACTGGGATATCACATCACGGCTTAAATAGTTTGTATCGCCATCGGTAAACAATAAAATAGATCCCTTACTTTCCAAAAATCCTTGTTCTGATGCCCAAGTTTTGCCTGTCCATCCATCAGGCTTGTTTTTTAAAGAAATAATTTTTATTTTATCGACTGGTAGTCCGATAGATTTATAATTTTTACTATTATTTTTGATTTCGTTTATAATCTTTAATGTATTATCTGTAGAATTATCATCTACAATAATCAGCTCAAAATAGGGATAATCTTGTGCTAAGATAGACAGCACACATCTTTCAATATATTTTTCCTCATTTCTTACTGGAATTATTATACTTACAAAAGGTAATTTCTTTTTTAGATTGTCAGGAGCTGCGTGGTATAACTTATTATTCTCTATTATTGAACAACACTTTTTTGATAAAATTGATAAAGGATTTGTATCATGGCTACCTATGTCATAATGATATTTCTCCTTTCCCAATGAACACTCAGAGAGTTTAGCAATTTTTAAGTTATTGCTGAAGCGAATCGTTTTTTTCTTTGATTCAAGCAGCGGCAAAGGAATGCCTAATTGAAAAAAAGACAAAAATAAAAATATACTAGAGCCTAACATTATAGTTAAAATTATAGACAAAGATCCATAATTATAAAAATCGATCAATTTTTACTTATCATAAATATATTGTTAATAAAAAAGTATAAATATGTATGTTTTAGTCAATCGTTTTATCACATTACAGAGAAAATATGTTGTAGTGCAGGTTGCTCGAATAGATTGAAATTGAATTAAAGACTATTATTAAAGGAATCTTTTTAAATAAAGAAATATGTTTGTTGCAAAGAGAATGTTATTATACATTGTCAAAGAAAATGCTAATCATCAATTTCAACTGACGGTAGGACGTAATATTAATATCCCTTCGTATGTTATTTTTCGCATCTTTCTTTTACTTCACTATCTTTTGTCATAATATACAATTAAGGAAATTTATATCGAGGTATTCTTAAAAACACGTGTTTTTTTAAAAATTTTGTAAAATTAAAAAAAAATTTATATCATTGTTTTCATAGAAAATTAATTTGACAAACTATTCAGAGAGTGTATTAAGATGTGTTGTTAATTGGGCCCAAAAATCACAAGATTGTAATGGCAATGCCAGTTGCATTGAAGAAAATACTAAAGAATTAAGAAAGTGTCTTGACATTGCATTTCCACCATCAACCAAATTAGAATTTGAAAATGATAAAATCAATTATATTTTATCTACAATATTCTTTCTATCAAATAGATTAGCCAAATCAATCGTTGGCTTGTCTGAAATAGATAAAGAAATTGAGAATATTAAAACAGAAGAAAAAGTTAAAGTAACAGCTGATATAAATAAAGAAACCCACAGCAATTTAGAAAAAGTACTGGATGAAATATTAGCGAAATATTTTTAAGATAATTCATATCATTATTTCAATAAATATTCAAGCTAACTACTATAGGACAATAAAAAATGTATTTAAACCATCTTTCTTAGTATACCAATCCTGCAGACGTGGTTATGTCCGAAACATTATTGTATGATTTTTCTTCTAATTTTTCTAAAGCTGATATAATTGCTTCTTTTTCGTTACTATTAGAAGAACTTTTTTTTACATGATCGATTACTTTTCTTTTATCGGCGGGAAATTCTAAGTCTTTTAATACTTGACCAATATTGGCAACCAGCGAATAACTTTCTACGGAAACTTCTTTCCTTAACCCTTCTATTGCATTCTGATCACTAATAACTTTGCCGGTTTGTCCTTGGGTATCATCTTCCTTTGGGATTTGATCTCTATTCTCTCGACTATTTGTTTCAGTCATAGAAAATATTTTGGCTTTACTATATTTAAAGTTGTGATACAACTATGGATCAAAGTATAAAACAAATTCTCGCATCGAACGAGGAAAAATCAAATGATAATAATATAAACGATAACTAAAACTTTTTTCCAAATATTCAAAATTAAATCTTATTTCAAATTGATTAACATATCCAAAAGAAAAAGATAATCTCATTTAATACCAAGACTTAAGAGGGAACAATGTATTGTTAAACGAATTTTTAAATTTCTTTTAAAAACTCATCTGATCATTATTTTTTGATGAAAATTTTGAATATGTTGAAGGTTAAAATTTGCATTGTATAGCAAATCTGTATAAATAGATAAAAGAGTCATAAAATCGCAATAATTTAACATAAAAAAATGCAAAAACATATCGCGGTACTATTTTGAAACAAAATTATTCATCTATCAATTTCATAAAAAGTATTTTATCTTAAGATCAATATGCTGAATGTAATGTAGGGTTTTGTTATTATGTAATTTTTTCAACAAAATAAAAACTATTTAACTATTTGTATTGATATTTGATCATCTAGCAATTTTTTACTAAAAGTTTTTTATATTAAAATGTTAACAATTTACCTTTAATATCATTATTTAATTAATCCGATATGACAATATAACACAAGTATAAACCGAAATTCTAATAACTAATCATCAATTTTTAATTATTGTTCTTTGCGTTTGAAAATAAGGAAAATTCCAGTTGTAATTATATTAAGATTTTTTTGTCTGCACAAAGCAAAAGTCTGGCAATTGACAGCCATAGCAATACAAAAGCGATTAATTTCTTAGCAATAGATTAAAATGAAATCATGAGTGAACATTAAATATAACTATTTTTGGTAATTCATCTGATTCTTAAAATATTATAAAAGTTGAATATGCGTTCCTCCACATAGAATAATAGATCTTTTCTTTAGATAAATCCAAATTATTTGGAATCTACTTGTGATACATAGCCATCGAACTCATTATCAATGATTTTTGTTTTTTTTTAATGCTTTAGGAAATGTAATTACAATATCCAGTCTAATAAGAAAAAAATAGATAATAGATCAAATCAAATCAAAATTTATCATA
>JBQCGN010000045.1:0-4638 GCA_051955655.1 Candidatus Nitrosocosmicus sp.
TTACCTTTTTTTATTATGGTTATTCAAAAATTATAGTATTTCAATTATCTTCAAATAAGTTTTCAATTTTAAAAAAAACATCTTATATAGATATGTTCTAAGTTTAATGTGATATGATACTTGTTAAGGAATTACATATGCATCTAAAAGATAGCATATCATTATCTGCAGAATAAATGTCTTTATATTAGAATAGTTTTTGATAATATTCCATATGAGTAGTGTAGCAGAAGTAATTGAACTAGTTGGAAACTCAGATAAAAATTGGGAAGATGCAGCACAAGTTGCTTTAAAAGAGGCAAATAAAACAATAAGAGGTATAACTGGAATAGAAGTCGTAGAGAAGACCGCAAAAGTTGATCCTAATACAGGAAATATAACTGAATATCATACAACGATCAAAATTGCATTTGGTGTAGAACACAAATAGCTAGGGAAAAAGGATCATCCTTTTTTCTCAAAACTAACAATTTTTTTATCTATCATTTTTGCTTTCAGCAGCAATAGTAGTTTATTATAAATTTTAATATAGATTTTAATCTGTTCATGAATTGTATCGATAAAAAAATTTTGTTTTACAATAATTAAAGATGAAATCGTTATATAAAAGAGATTCCATTACTAATCTTTTTTGTTATTGATATTTACAGCAATATAAAAACAAATTAAGTTGTCTAAAAGGATCATATAAAAATATTTTATCACCAACTAGAATAACAACTCTAAGATCAACAGTAAATATAAAAAAACTTTTAGTCTAAAAAACTATTATGACATAAATGAGTTATGACATAAATGAAAAAAGCCAAACACGACATAAAAAGTCAAGGGATTTAGAAAATGTTCTTATAATGCAAGGTGGTGGCTCGTTAGGATCTTTTGCCTGCGGTGTTTTTAAGGCATTAGTAAAACAAAACATAAGAATAGATATTGTAGCAGGAACATCCATAGGTGCTGTTAATGCTGCCATCATTGCTGGCAGTAAAACCGATACACCAGAAAAAGATCTGGAGGATTTCTGGCTTGAAATAAGTGAAAGTAATATGCAAATTATACCTGATTTATGGATGTATGAATGGGATTCATATAACAAAGAATATTTATTTAAAAAAATTTCATCATCTTCTGCAAATGCTGCAATTTTTGGGGTTCCAAAAATGTTTGTTCCACGATGGCAGTGGTGGAATAGCCCTAGCCTGGTAAAGAAAGCTGATGAAGAAAACTACTTTAATCCAAAAAATTGGACTTTTTTATATGATCATTCTCCACTTGAGAAAACACTGGATAAATACATCGATTATAAAAAACTAAATCTAGCCGCCAAACAAGAAGATAAGCCAGATGTTCTTCGATTAATTATAACTGCAGTAAATGTTATGACCGGAAAACCACTTGTTTTTGATAACACTCAAACAGAAATTAAAGCAAAACACATTCTAGCAAGTGCAGGTTATCCAATATACGGATTTCCATGGGTAAAGATAGATGAGAACACATATGGTTGGGATGGAAGCCTGCTTAGCAATACACCGATAAGAGAGGTTATTTATGTATCACCTAGAAACGATAAAAATGTCTTTATTGTTGAAAACTATCCACAAAAGATAGATCGGCTTCCTTCAAACATGATTGAAGTCATTAACAGATACAAAGATATTCTATTCTGCGATAAAGATATGTACAATATACAATTATCAAAGTTGATTACTCGACATATAAATCTCATAGAAAAATTATATGATGTATTTGAAAAACATACTGATAAAAACAAAATAGATCCAGAAGAGATCAAAAAGATAGAAAAAGAGTACAACAATCTGATTGAAAACTATGGAGCAGAAATAAAATCTGTTACTAGAATTACAAGAAGCGAATTAGAATCGCCTACTATGTTAAAGAATGCAGACTTTTCTACCAAAACGATAAAAAAATTAATAGAGCAAGGTGAAAGAGCAACTCTTGAAAAGATGGCTTACAATGACCCTTTGAAATTTGATTTTAATCTGTAACCGAATTAAACAAATTCTATATTTGTTATTAATTTAAGAAATTTTTGGAATCTTTATTATTGTCTGCGAAACATAATCAGTGTTGTATCATTAATGGTTGCACTCTTTTGTTATAGAAGCAAATGGTCGTCATAATCATTATTCAGCTTATTCGAATATCATACTTCTTTTAACAATACTTTTTCGTTCTGCTCAAAAAGAATATAAAAAAAGTAAGCAATATTGATTGCCGAATAAGAAATAGAGTTATAGTCAAAATATCAAAATACTTTTTAAAATTTATTTCATCTAACTATTTTATAATCATATTTTTTAATATTCATGTTGATGTTTATCATGATTCATTATTGTAAAGAGAGCAGCATTTTTTGCACCGAATTCTGCTGTTTGTATTTCTTTATTATCACTTCCTATAATCACTACATCGCCATCTCTTGGTTGCAACTTGCCTATTAGCAATTCACTAATATAGGATTCTTCTTTTTGAATAAGATCATCGGTTGTAGTCATGGTCGAAAATGTTCTAGGCATAATAAATTTATGATCTTTAAACAAAAGTGTTGTAGCACCCAAAGCTCCTACTTTTATTGCAGAATCTCTTTGCTCTAGTCCAGATTTTATGGCAAAACTAGACTGTTTTAATAAAACCGCATAATTGAATTTACCTAATGCAATAGAGCATTGTGGAACATCGGTCTCTGTAGGAATCAATTGAACAAGATCTGTAGAAAATGCTTTTCCTTTTTCTGTAAGAGTTGTTCCATGATTTGTAGAATGGATAAACCCTTGCATTTTTAAATGCTTGATTAATGTTCTAACTGATCCTTCTCCAAGGTGCAGTTCATGGCATAATAAAGCTCTGCTTATATGCTGCTTTTTATTTAAAAGTTGAAATACTTTAAAAATATGCACTAATTCAAAAGAAAGCAATCTGCTTGGAGCATATCTACTTGCAATCTGTGTTAATGCTTTAACATATTTATGCATATTGTAACTTCCTTGAGATATCCTTTCAATAATAATTTAAACATATTATTTATGCATTAATCAATTGAATCGCGAACCTGTTGGACAAACCATCTAATAATTTATATAATATAATATAAACTTGTAATTAATGTCAACATATAAAGAAACTATTACTTATAAACAAGATACTTCAAAGATAGCAATGGGTTTTTTAGCAGCTATTGTAGTTTTCGGTTTGTTTGTTGTCGGTTATGACCAAGGTCATCTCTTTAGTATTGTACAAGGAAATGGCGCATTTGATGTAAAATATCTGCACGAGTTCACCCATGACATAAGACATGCATCTGGTTTCCCTTGTCATTAACAGTATTGTATAAGAAACAAAATTAAAAACAAGATTTTTTTATGAAATCATTAACCTTTATTTTTATTTCCATTATTTCAGGAGCAATATCCGGTTTGATTTTAGCTGGTTTAAACCTAATTGTTGTTGAACCCTTTATAGATAAGGCAATAGGTTTTGAAACTGCCAAACATATTGCTGCTGGAGAACATATAGACACGGGTGAACAAAATACCTACAGACTATGGCAAAAATCAAGCAGTTTGGTGGCCGGATCCATAATAGGAATGGCCTATGGTTCCTTATTGGGTATAGTATACGCTTTTATTCATAAATTCATCCCATTTTCAAGCGATATAAAAAAGACAGTTTTCTTGTCTCTAATCATATATTCAGTTGTATTTTTGATGCCCTTTCTAAAATATCCGGGAAATCCCCCCGCAGTTGGAAATCCTGCAACCATATATTTAAGAGAGAGTTTGTATCTGGGGTTTTTTGCAATATCTACAATTTCTGCTCTATGTCTTGGCATATTGTTTTATAAATTTAGAAAAGTTAAACATATTTCAATTATAATACCTTTAGTTTATGCTGCAATAATTTCAAGTGCATTTATTGTATTTCCACCAAACCCAGATAAAATCTCACTACCGATGGATTTGGTATACTCATTTAGGATTGCTAGTGCATCAACTCAATTAGTTTTTTGGATAGTTTTGGGTATAATATTTGGCGCCTTTTGGAACAAATTTAAACCCCATGAATCATCCAAAATAACTATAACATAATTTTATATTTATATTGTAATAATATAAGAAAATCTGATTCATTTTCATATTTGTTGAGTATAAAATACAATACATCAAAGACAGAATCGAAATTTTGATCATTATTTTTCATATAACTAAGCACGTTGAAATCTGGTTCTTTAAAAAGCGGTCGAAACTGTTTGCATTAATATTTATATATAACAACAATTCAATAAACGCTCAAGTTAATAGACCCCTTTGTGGCATGGCCTCTTTTATATGGTAATTGAAAAATTATAATATATTTTAAGTATTTAAGCATATAATAGATATTATCTATATATTATGCCAGATATTCCTAAAAAAAATGAAGAAGATAAACAGAAAGAAATACTACCTACAGACATTCCCGCATACGAATTGCCTTCTGATGAATCTTTTGGCTTACTTGAGCCAGTAGCATTCTTTAATGGTGCAATGCCCACAGGTGTAACCGTATCTCATAAAGGACGCATATTTGTAAATTTTCCAAAATGGGGTGATGATGTCAAGTTTACCGTTGGAGAGA
>JBQCGN010000046.1:0-4341 GCA_051955655.1 Candidatus Nitrosocosmicus sp.
AGGTGATGGCTTGAATGTCCCTGTATGGATACTGGGTTCAAGCTTATTTGGAGCACAGTTAGCAGCTACATTGGGTTTACCATTTGCTTTTGCAAGTCATTTTTCCCCAACTTATTTGAGCGCGGCTATAGATATTTACCTAGAGGAATTTAATCCATCTAAATATCTTAATGAACCCTATATTCTCTCTGCGGTCAATGTAGTAGCTGCAGATACAGATGAAGAAGCAAATAGGTTGTTTACCTCTATTCAGTTAAGGACATTAGGTATGATTAGAGGAAATCATATGCTTTTACAACCTCCCGTGGATGATATAGATAAATTGTGGAACAATTCTGAGAAATATGCCATTGATCAAAGACTCAAATACTCTTTTGTAGGAGATTCAAATACTGTTAAAAAGGAATTGGATTCTTTTTTGAATAAAAACCATGTAAACGAACTAATGGCGGTTTCACATATATATGAGCACAAAGCAAGATTAAAGTCCTATAAGATTTTGTCATCTTTGTGGAGATAGATTTTTAATAGTTAGGGACTATACGAAAAGATGGCATAATTATGATAATCTGAGGTTAATTTATTTTCCATCTTGATCAATATGAAAAGTTCCATTAAAGAAAATGAAAAACAAATGAGTTCATTACCAATTAAATATCAGAATATAAATAATTTAACTTACGCATTTTTGATTTATTTCCATTTTTGAAAATGTTTTATTAATTTTTCAACATACCATAGAAATTGTTTGTCTTTAGACATTCTATATTAAAATAACTTAACAATTATTTGTATATTTGAAAGTAAAATAGACTATTTATCCAATTGATGTTACAATTAATATGA
The DNA here is from genome assembly GCA_051955655.1 of Candidatus Nitrosocosmicus sp. Lineage (GTDB taxonomy): Archaea > Thermoproteota > Nitrososphaeria > Nitrososphaerales > Nitrososphaeraceae > Nitrosocosmicus. Next base: position 847 of record JBQCGN010000046.1, read on the forward strand.
ATACGATTTGCAATATCATAACTTGTTAAATCCTAATCTATGATTTTAAATTTAATTGTATTATAAAAATACGATGCATTTCTTTCAATTAGATTCATTTTCCTTGGAATCTTTTCCAATCCTTTTTTATTTGTATTGAGGGATGAAACAACTGCGCCAGCTCCAAAGCATAATGCCCATAATGGATCTTTTTCTTTCAGATAGGCGCATGAAAATGCTGATGTCAATATATCACCTAAGCCTGTATTATCTTGAGTCGGAATTTTTTTAAAAGACAAGGAATAAACAATATTTTTGTATAATAGCGATATTTGATTAAACCCTGTAGTTATAACAAATTCTAAATTATATTTGTTTTTCAAAAGTTTCATTCCTTCTATCGATCCAATCCCATTTGTAAGAGCTAAAAGCTCTTGTTCATCTGTTTTTATGGCACTTAATCCTCTAAGCTCAAGATCAACATATTGTTTATATAAGATCTGTAGTGTTTCTTTATTCAAAATACGTAGAAATCCTTGTGGATCCAAAATGATAAATTTGTCTTTCATTGTTTTAGTGATGCTATCAAATAATTCATTTGGTATTTCATCTAATATGGGGCTTAAAATAATACCATCAAGATTGTCTGTATCAGTAGAATTCATTTCTATATGAGAACATCTAGTCAAAAGTCGCATTTTTCTATCTCCATCTTTGTTTAGTATTAATTGAAATCTTGTAGTTTGACTCTTCTCATCTATTTGTTTGTCTTTTTTAATAAGTATGCCGTTTTCTTTTAAAAATTCTAAATCTTTTAAAATGTCGATACCGACTTTAGTAAATAAATATGAATCCAATTTGAATGTTTTTGCGATGATTGAGCCATAGCATGCAGGGCCTCCCAAACTTTCGATTTCGTTTCCTTCGGTATCTATTATTGAATCTTTAACTATATGTGAGGCAATACCTATTTTCATTATTTAAAGTGAAATGTGCACTGTGATAGATAAAATGCTTATCATTAGTTTTGAACATGATATATTTAATGTATAAAGGGACAGCAGTCATCAGTTATGTAAATAAATAATGATTAAAAGAAAATAATTTTCATATAGAATAATCTCTCATGCTGCTTAAAATTTTATTTTTGTATTATTTTATATTTTTTTGGAGATCTCTGGTAAGATTAACAATCGCATTTGAACGATCATCTGCTTCTAATCGTATATCTAATATACATAGATCTCGAAAATATTTTTGCTGTATTTCATTTAATGTCTTGTCTAATTGCCTTTCTGTTTTTATCAGGAATCCTTTGCCTTGCCCTATTACATTTGGGAGAAGACTATAATTCCAAGGCAATACGTCGTTAAATGATCCGTCTAATAACTGACGCTCCGTACCATAGCCTTTATTGTTCAAGATAAAGATAATTGGATTTAGGTTGAATCTTGCAATTGTGGAAATTTCCATACCTGTCATTTGAAATGCCCCGTCACCTACTATCACAATAGGTCGTAATGATGGATTAGCTAGTTGAGCGCCGAGGCTTGCTGGAATAGCAAAACCCATCGATAGATAGTATGCAGAAGCTAAAAATTCACTTTGATCTTTGATTTTTAAATCAAGGGATCCAAATAATGAATCACCTGTATCAGTTATGACAATTGTTTTTTTGGTTATTAAAGAATTAATTCTGTCAAACAAACGGTTTATAGATATTTTTTTATTTCCAGAATATTCTTGTTGAATAGCATTTACTTTTAAAATAGAGCTATTTTTTGCATATCTTAAATGTTTTAATTCTTTATCTCTTTTTGTTAATGGAGATCCTATCAATAAATCTAGGTAGTCTTGGATATGAACTTTAAATTTGCGATTTTTTACAAATACGTTTGTACTTGCAACATTGATACAATTTAATTCTGTTATTGGTGTTGATGTTATGTAAAAATCAGTTTCAGTCATAGGTGCACCAAGCAGTATTACACAATCGCTAGATTCTACATACTGACGAACATCAGGTGAACCCATTGCTCCTTCATATACTCCAAGAAATAATGGATGACTTTCATCTAATACCGATTTACTGGATATTGTGGATACAAATGGAATATTTGTTTTATCAATTAATTGCAACAGTTTTTTTTGCAAATCGAATCTTTGTATTTCAATCCCTGCTATAATTAGAGGCATTTTAGAAGAATTTATCATTGATAGTGATTCTTGTATTGCTTTTTTCCTGAGTTTCTGGTCTGTATGATCATAAAGATAACTTGGTTTTGATTGGTTTTCTACTTCTAAATTTTTGTAAACCTTACTATCATTATTGTCAATATTTCTTATTGTGATATTATCGGTATTATTGCATACGGCAGTTTGAAATGTTATGTCTCTTGGTAACTCTATATACACTGGCTTTTTATTTTTGAATACTATTGAAAGTATTCTATTTATTTCTTGCATAGCTGTTTGTGGATTATCCAATATAACAGATTCTATGGTTATATTTTCAAAGATCTTTTTTTGCGTATCAAAATCTTTAACTTTGTGATGTAGTAACGGATTCTTTTTTCGTTCATTAATTCCAGGGGCTCCAGATAATATTATAAGAGGAGATTCTTCAGCATATGCTTGTGCTGTTGAATTGACAACTTTTAATCCGCCAACACAATAAGTTATACATACTACACCTATACCATTAATCCTTGCATATGCATCAGCAGCAAAACCTGCTCCCTGTTCATCACATGTATTTATAATTTTAACCTTTTTTGATTTACAAAGTTGTTCATAAAAACCTAGAATGTAATCTCCTGGAACACCAAAAATATGACGAACTCCATAATCATATAGCTTATCAATTAAATATTCACCAACTGTTTTACTGTCAGTATTTTTTATCAATATCTGTGGAAAAATATGATAAAATGTTTAGTATATGTTTCGTATATATTTTTTAAAATGAATTTTAGGAACAGAGTTTTCATTTCCATATTGCTTGATAATCATAATACACAATTTATAGACCCGTTCTAAAATAACAAAAAACTGGGATGTAGCAGATTTTGCAATTAAAGCTAATCTTACTGAACCACCAAATTCAATAAACGATGATTCAGAAAAAATCGAGCCTTAAAGAAGATTTAGAAAGGGCATTACAAGAAGTAGTTTCTCTAACATATCCTGCAATTGCTTATGATTCGTATTGGCAGGCATCATTAAACCTTTATAAAAATGACGCTTTTAATTATAATGAAAATGATAAAGCCAATTCATTAAAATTGTTATTTTTGATTTCAAATATTTAGATAAATCATCGGGAAAAATCGTTCTTAATCAATCTGATGATCGCATAAGTGAAAGCTACGACTTTTGGACAATAAGCAAAAATGACCATGTCTATGAATAGAAAAGAGAAAAAAATGATATTTTAAACAGATAGATTCAATGTTAGTAATTTTTGTTAACATAAATAAATATTTTTATCACTAACTCATCTTCTCAGAAAGTAGT
>JBQCGN010000047.1:0-4202 GCA_051955655.1 Candidatus Nitrosocosmicus sp.
AGCATGTTCCCTGCTCGAACCACAACCAAAATTTTGACCGACCAACAGAAAATCGCCCTCTGAAATCTTTCTTTTAAAATCAGGATCTATTCCTTCCATAGCATGTTTAGCAAGCTCCTCATGATCATGTATTTTTAAATATTGTCCTGGAATAATTACATCAGTATCAATATTTGCTCGGTTATACTTATGAACGCGTCCATACAATATCATTATATATCCCTCGGGTCGGTTATCTTCCCGGTTAATGCAGAAGCTGCAACCACAAGCGGGGATGCAAGATATGTTTTTGAATCTACATGGCCCATCCTTCCAGGAAAGTTTCTATTAGTTGTGCTTATACAAATTTCATCTTTAGCTAAAACCCCCATATGTGCACCACAGCAAGCACCGCATGTAGGAGGACCTACGACTACACCAGACTCCATAAATATCTCTATCAAGCCTTCTTTGATCGCCTTGAAATATATTGATTGAGCTGCTGGCAGTACCTCTGTTCTTATTTTAACCTTCTTTCCTTTCAACATTTTGGCAGCAGTCCTAAGATCGGACAGTTTTGCCCCTGTACAAGAGCCAATGTATGCTTTATCTATTTCTGTATTCTGAACTTCTCTCACGGCTACAACGTTTTCTGGAGAATAAGGTTTAGCTACAAAAGGATCCATTTTATCACAGTCATATTCAAATATCTCTTTAAACTCTGCATCTACATCTGATTTAACCAAATTTAAGCTTGATGCTGCGGTTGTTCTTTGTTTTAGATAATCTATAGTAATATTATCAGGTTCGATGATCCCATTTTTAGCACCGGCTTCAGTTGTCATATTAGTCAATGTTAGTCGTTCTTCCATCTCCAACGTATCTATAACATTTCCTTCAAATTGCATTGTTTTATAATTCGCGCCATCTGTTCCAATATCTGAAATTATTTTTAATATGATATCTTTTGCCATCAAATGATCAGGCTTTTTTCCTTTTATTCTGAACAATAAAGTTTCAGGAACTTTAAACCATATTTTGCCATGAATTAAAACATATGCAATATCTGTGTGTCCTAATCCAGTTGCAAAAGATCCTAATGCACCAGTGGTATTAGTATGAGAATCTCCTCCGACATAAACCTCGCCAGGTATTATCAAACCTTCCTCATGAGAAAGAGTATGACAAATACCATACTGTCCTAAGCCATATTTGTAATGTTTTTTAATTCCATTTCTTTGGGCCCATTTTGTCAATTGTACAACATTTTCTGCAGATATTTTATCAGAAGCAGGAACAAAATGATCCTCTGAAATCCAAACTCTATCCGGATCCCATATTTTACCCACGGATTTGCCTTTTTTTTCTAACTCTTTAAAAACCTTGATTACTCCCGGACCAGAAACATCATGAACCATTACTTTGTCGACATTAGCAAATATAATATCACCAGGCGATACTTTGGTTTGATTTGATGCATGGGATAATATCTTTTCGGTAATTGTCATTCCCATAGTAATAACATTATTCTGTAAATCAAAAGATTAATACCTTTTGAATTGTATGTAGATGACAAAAATAATAATTAGAGGGATGCAATAACAATGTCAATATATAATATAATTATAATATTTATCCACAAGTATTGCAAATAATACCTTTAGATCTCGATAAAGAATCAAATAGTTTTGATTTATACGATAAAATCATTTGTAATAGAAATAGCATTAGATTCAAGGAAGGAGATTTATTGATAATATCAAGTAAATACCTTTCAATTAGTGAAGGAAGAATAAAAAAATTGGAAAATGTAAAACCCTGTAATGAATCTTTAAAACTTTCAAAAAAATATCATATAAATCCAAAGTTAATGGAATTGATATTAAGAGAATCCGATGAAATTTTTGGTGGTATGTATGGATTTGTTTTAACCTCTGTTCATGGATTATTATCACCAAACGCTGGAATAGACAAATCAAATATTCCAGCAGGAATGGTTGTTTTATATCCTAAAGATCCTTACCAGTCAATAGAAAATCTAAGGCAAAAATTTTTTATTGATCAAGGAATTAGAATTTGTATTATATTATCTGATAGCAGAATTCTACCGATGAGAATAGGAACAACTGGAATTGCTTTAGCATGTTCAGGCTTTGAACCTATTATCGACTTTAAAGGTACAAAAGATTTGTTCGGCAACGTTTTAAAATTTACATCCCAGAATATAGCGGATTGTCTTGCTTCTTTAGGAGTATTCATTATGGGCGAGTCTAATAAATCAACACCAGTCGTATTAATCAGAGATGCGGATCTTAAATTATCTGATAAAAAAATTTCACAAAATTCATTAGGAATAGAGAGCAAGTTTGATATATATATCAGGGGATTAACTTCTAATAAAGTAAAAAATAAAAGCAATTCTTTAAATTATAAATAAACAATTAATAGTGTAACAAAATTGATTGGAGATACTGCCTATGACTGAATTTTCTACTTTATATCCCAGAAGGATCAATCTTTTGAAAGGTATTCAAAATTTAATAAAAAGAGAAGAAATAGAGTTGGATCAATTATTTTTAATGGTCCAAATTAAAAAGGATGAAATAATCAATACCCTAATCTCTGAAGGTTTTAAAATGGTAAAGTTTGAAAAAAAGAAGCCTTTTCAAATTGGAAACGGCTATTCAAAAAGGTTAACCAAACCGTGGGAAATTCATGTCAGATTGGTAGATTTTAATCAAGGTTTAATAGGCATTCACGCCGAAGTGGAAATTTCTAGAAATTATTTCCAGCACATAAAATCTGCTAGAGTTCCAGTAGTATACGAAATTGAATCGATTTTGAAAAAACATCGCATAGAGTACAAGCTTTGGCATTCATATATCAAAGACTATATAACAAATATTATTGATGACCATCATGTCAAACTTAAATCACCCAAAATTCCAGCTATGCCATGGATAGGTATGGTAGGGTTCATTTGTACTGTTGCTATTGTATATGGATTAAAATTTTTTATGGTATTAAAATGAATACCCTAAATACCCAAAGATAGAAAAATAATAAAAAAATTTTTATTATAAAATCTATAAATTAATATCAAAACTAATGGGAATTCCAGAGAAAATCAAAGCCATTCAGGACGAAATTCATAAAACACAAATCAATAAAGCTACTGAATTTCACATTGGTCTACTAAAAGCAAAGATTGCAAAGTTAAAAAGAGAACTAGATGAAAATACCCATGGGAAAATCGTTTCTACCGGTGGGGGTAATGTGGGTTTTGATGTACGAAAGGCAGGCGATGCCACAGTTGTTCTTATTGGTTTTCCTAGTGTGGGAAAATCTACATTGTTAAACTCATTGACTAATGCAAAGTCAAAAACAGGTGCTTATTCTTTTACGACTTTAACTGCCGTTCCAGGTATGTTGGATTATAATGGATCACAAATTCAAATTCTTGACCTTCCAGGTATTATTGAAGGTGCCTCAGCAGGTAAAGGTCTTGGGAAAAGAGTACTATCAGTAGGGAGGAATGCGAATCTAATTTTGCTGGTTCTGGATGTTTTTCAAATACATCACCTAGAAATATTGAAAAAAGAACTTTTTGAGATCGGTATTAAAGTAAATGAAAGACCTCCTGATGTAGTAATTGAAAAAACTACAACAGGAGGCATAGCAATTAACATACAAGCTCCTACAGAAGTGGATGAAAATTTTATTAAAAATGTGATGAGAATAAATGGATATCATAATGGACGTATAACCATAAGAGAAAGAGGGCTGACTATTGATCAACTTATTGATGTCATATCAGGAAATCGTGTCTATATTCCTGCTTTGGTAGTAGTAAATAAAATAGATCTAGTCGAATCAGAATATTTAAAGAGTGTCACATCGAAGTTAAACGTTCCTTTTGTACCTGTATCAGCTGATACTAATACTAATATTGAAACACTAAAAAAAGAGATATACAATAAACTTGATTTTATTAGAATTTATATGAAACCAAAGGGAAAAGAAGCTGATTATGTTGAACCATTAATCATGCCAAGAGGAAGCACTGTCCATAACATTTGTGGCAAAATCCACAGAAATATGGTAAGAGATTTTAAATTTGCTCAGGTATGGGGAAAGAGTGTTAAATTTGAGGGTCAAAAAGTGGGATTGGATCATAAAGTAGTAGACGAAGATGTTCTTACAATAGTAAAAAAAATTAATGC
>JBQCGN010000048.1:0-2817 GCA_051955655.1 Candidatus Nitrosocosmicus sp.
TAGAAAATTGAGGTTCAAGTTTTGGTGAATATTTTAATGAATATCTTAAATACAATAAAGAATAAATCCAAAAGCATTCGATAAGAATCACCAGTCCTATTAACAATTGTATAAACAATAGCATTAAATTCTTAATGTTTAATTTTATAGTTTTTAAATTTTGAATATTTCAAATTGTATAACATATCAACAATTAATTTTGATGAGAAATCGTGAATGAAAGTTTTAATATAACACGAAATTGAAAAGATGAACATTAAACAATTAAATTATTTTCATATTCTTTCTACTTAATGGATTCAAAGGGTTACTATTCTATCCTTGGAGTATCTACTGATTCGACTCATGCTCAAATAAAAAAAGCATACAGAGCCCTTGCCTTAAAATATCATCCAGACAGAAATAGATCCTTTAAAGGCGTAGATATGATGGAAAAAATAAATGAAGCTTATGGAGTTCTATCAGACAAACAGAAAAGATTTGACTATGATAGTAGTAAAGAGATAGCAGAATACTCGATTGAAGATACATACGATACCTATGCAAAATATTCTGCATATAGTAGCAATTATGGAAAAAGAGAGAAAGCAAATAAATCATATTCTTATTATAATAATACTCATTACAATTTTAATGGCCAAAGTAGGTATAATCATACGAATAATAAAGTAAGCATTTGGTGGCAAATGCTGTTCTCACTGATTCCTTTGATAAACTTTTGGGCTTTTTTTAGAATACAGCGATTAGAAATGGCTATATCATCCATGTTGCCAATACTATTTGGACTAATAGTGTTGTTGACGTTAATACCGTCATATTCTTCTTTTCCTTTAACATATGAGGATAGGTTTAATTTGTATTGGTTGCTATCTGGAGGGGCACTTGTATTTTTTATTAGAAGATGGAGTATTAAATGGAATGAGCAAATTAAAAATGGCCAGCAACCTGTTGGAGATAATATTGATAAAAAAGTAAGACTACTAACCCAGTTGATGCTGTCTTGGATTCCTTTTGTTAACTTTGCAGCATTTGTAAGAATATATTGTTTCCAAAGATCTTTAGTTATAGGAATCCCTACTTATTTATCAATGATATTAGTAGCACTTACCTTTATCCAAAACAATCAATATGTTTTCTATCCTGTTTTTTTAACTTTAACATCGCCAGTTTTCCTTGTATTTATGTACCGATGGACTATTAAATACAATTTTGAAAAATAAAAAGATAGGTTGGCATTTACAAGAGTATTTGAATTGGGGATTTTAAACAAATTATTATGAATTAAATAAATAAATCAAAAACAAAAGTCGATAAAAATTGATACGACAAATGAAAGAACAAACCAATGGGCCGAGGCCCAATACTATAACCAAGTAGTTCTATCTTTATAATGACCAATAGGATATTTCTATTTCAAATAGCTGTATAAATAAAGAGATTGATATTATCATATAAAGGTAGTAACAGCACATAGCTAAATACTTTATGCAATATATTAGATAGTATTTTACATTACTCCAAGAAATGGAACTAGATAATCTTGACATCCCCATAATTCTAATTAATAGATATACATGTTGTTGTTATAATCCGATTTCTAACTTTATTGTTTGCTCACACTAATTGAATTAGCGATTTCAGATATATCAGGTGTCATCTTGATACCCTTTCTGATATTGCTCGTCGCTTACCTGCTCCATCCAGTCGGTTGTCCTGCCGTCAAGCTGTTCCTGTATAGCAATATGGGTCATGGCAGTTCTTGCGGTAGCACCATGCCAGTGCTTTTCACCGGGATGAATCCAAACTACATCACCTGGATGAATTTCCTCGATAGTATTATTATCCCAGCACTGAACTAGACCGCAACCAAAAGTAACAACCAGGTGCTGTCCTAACGGGTGAGTATGCCATGCAGTGCGGGCGCCAGGTTCAAATGTAACACTTACTCCAACAGCCCTTGCTGGATGGTCTGCTTGAAACAACGGATCAAAGCGCACATTCCCGGTGAAATAGTCTATCCTTCCTTTGGTGGAAGGTTCAGAGCCAACTCTTTTGATTTCCATTTTTCAAGATATTAAAACTCTATTATTTTAATTATATGTTAGATAAGGTAACATGGTATAATGCTTTATTGTTGCGATCCTTTGCATTCACCTATTGAGCATTTAGAACAATAGATCCACCATCACGAAAAGTAGGTAGGACTTTTTATACTATAAATAAAATTCCCTTTACATTAATATCAAATACATTGTCAAATTGTTCCTCGGAGATTTTTCCAAAGGAGGGCAAATTGTATAACTCCCGCATTTACATTTAGAATATCAATACGGCCTTTGATCTTTAATAGCATCAAGCGAACCATAAAGATCTGCTAAATCATATACATCACTTTCAATACTGCTGCTATCATTTTTACCTATTTATGATATAGCAATATCAAGTTCTTTTTTTTATCATGATCTATTATGAAAACATATGCTCCATAGGAAACAAATCTTTTAGCAGCAGATAAATCAATGCCGCTAGCTCCTGCAGTAATAACAGCAGTTTTTCCTTGGAGTGTATTTCATGTTTGTTGACTCTATATCATTATTGATATACAAACTATTTATACAAATATTAGCCAAATGTTCTTCTGCACTGGCAATGTCAATTGCAGTAGGTTTGAAATTGCATTCATATATGAAAAGAAAAAAATGCAAATCCATATCTAATATTTACACTATATTATGTCATGTCCAAAGGTGATCTTCACCACAAACTAAATACAGCATTAGAAATTACTCTCAGTATCAAAGGTAGAATCTCAGGTAA
>JBQCGN010000049.1:0-7519 GCA_051955655.1 Candidatus Nitrosocosmicus sp.
TCATTAATTTAGATAGAGCTTTTTCCTAACTCACGTGTTATAAATATAGATATCTTATTACATTGATCATGATGAATACTCCATTGTATTGCCCATGAAAATAATACGATCATGAAAATTATAAATATAATTATTACAAGAACTACCGTTATTGTAATTGCTTTATTTAATGCAATCAAAAGTAACTGATTTCTGACTGAATGATGAGAAATTGCTTTTTATTATTTTATGATTCTTAATCAAACTAGGTAAAAGAAATAGATAGATCATTCATAAACAACTAAAAAAATAAGTTCGACAAGATAATGATTATATGCTATATTATGATTAACGATTCACATAAAACAATATGGGGTAACAGATTCATTGCTACTGCCATAATCCAAGGAGGGATAATGACTTTAATTGCATTAGCGATGGTTGCATTCCAGTTTATTTTTGCAAGCAAATTAAATATCATACAATTTTTATCTTTATCTTTTGAAGGACCAGCTAAATGGTTTTTTCTTGGGATAGTATTTTATCTCATTTTTATAGTTGCTATAGCAGTAACTGCGATTTTCTATATCCACCTAGAAGTTAATCTTAGACGAAAGATTTCTGGATTATTAAATATTTTAGCATGGTTTCATTTGCTAGGTATGAACATTGGAGGTCCATTAGCAACAATACTTATGATATTTGCAGGACTATCAGGATCTGGCATAATATCTATTTTTTCCAATGGAACAATAGGGCCTCAAAATGTTGAAGTATTAAATGCTTTTATTAATCCAATAGCCTTGTCTATAGGTATTTTAAGTATAGGCGTTATTTGTGGAGGTTTAGCATATACATTGACTTATTTTAAAAGAAAAGAACCATATAAAAAAGAAGAAAGGTAAATATAATTAGACCTTTGCTTAGACTTCATATAAAATTATAATTTAAGAAAGAAAAAATAAAATATTTATTTTATTATTGCCTTAAATGGAAAAAATTATAAAAATTATAAAACAAAGTTAAATAAAAGTTGAAAGGTATTACCTTATGAATTTTATTTTTTTATTAATAGTGAGTGCAGCTTTATCTATTATTATATTTGGAATAGGAATAGGAGAAACAAAGGCACAAGAATTGGTAGGTCCAAACAAGGTTCCCACTTTCAATCAAATTTCTGCCATGAACACAGAAGGTCCTAGCAATATTATATATAGAGCCCAACACTTGGATATGGATAAATTCGCATCTTTACTGATGGCAAAAGCGACAGCTGAATCAAGTAATAATACAAATAATACAGGATTAGCATTACCTGCAGCTGCAATAGGACCTAAAATACCTGCTAAAGGATATCTAGTCCAAGAAATTCGCGGTGGTCTTTATTGGTTAACTGATGGCGCATATCAAACCATGTTCATGGTAACAGACAAAGGCGTTGTAGCAGTTGATGCCCCTCCAACTATAGGTAAGAATTATCTCAGAGCCATAACAGAAGTAACAAACAAACCAGTTACTTATGTGATATATAGCCATGCTCATTTAGATCATATTGGCTCTGCTAACATCTTTCCAAAAAATGCAACTTATATAGCACAAGATGAAACAACTGCTGAATTACAAAGAACAAAAGCTGCTGCTTCAAACGCATCGAGTGTTCCTCCAATACCTACAATAAGTTTTTCCAAAAATTATACATTACAAATTGGAAATCAGACACTAAAGTTAGATTACTATGGAAATAATCACATACCTGGAAATATTTTCATTTATGCTCCAAACCAAAAAGTACTAATGCTAGTTGATGTAGTGTTTCCTGGATGGGTTCCATATCCTTATTTAGCTGTAACTACAGATGTAGCGGGATACATTAGAGCGCATGATATTATCCTAAATAAATATGACTTTGATACCTTTATTGGTGGTCATCTTACAAAGTTAGGAACAAGAAATGATGTAATAGTTCAAAAGGAGTTTATTTCAGATTTAGAAAAAGCAGCAGCAAAGGCCAATCAAGAGATTACTTTTGGTAGTATTGCTAAACAAGTAGGGCATTTTGATAACCCTTGGTTCATTTTCAATAAATATAATGAAGCAGTTGATGGTCAGTGTGCAAAATATATGTTACCAAAATGGGAAAGCATATTAGGCGGTGCTCAAGAAATTATGGAGACTCATTGTTATACCATGGGCGAAGCTCTTAGAATTATGCCCGATGTAGCCTTGACTCAAGGCAATGGATTTACATATAAGTGATCTAATCAAATGATCATGCATAATCAATATTTTTGTTTGAACAAATATAATAACATCTTGAATTGCCTCTTAATTGAAAGCTTTTACAATAATTACAAAGGGATTTGATGCATTACCTAAATAGGAAGTATATAGTTTCACATCATCAAACACCTTATCAAATTCCTGTTTATCCTTTTTTGTTGGTAGCAGATTCTTAAATATAGATCTATTGTGTTTTTCTATTTCAAGTAGCTGTCTGAATGAAGGGGTCGATCTTCCCATTTGGAGCTACTAACATAACTCAGCTAAAAACTTTACGCAGTATATAAAAGAGTAGTCTTATATAACTTATAGTTTTATACTCTTGGCCGTTAAATATAATACAGAGATGCATTATTTCATTGTCTAAAGATATAACAGATAAAAACGATGGAAGAATAAAGATAATAGAGGGTCCTGAAAACATTACCAATTTTATGTTACAAAGCTACCCTAGAGCAAAAGAAAAGGTGGATAGCTGTTATGATTTGATGGGCCCTGGTGTAATATCAACGGATCAAAGAATTATGAAAGCAGCTTTAGAAATGGTAAATAGAGGCATAAAGATAAGACTTCTTACTGACATTACAAAAGAAAATATAAACTATTGTAAAGACTTGATGAAAGTTTCAGATATTCGTCATATTGAAGGAATCAAAGGAAATTTTGGTATAATAGATGAAAAAGAATATGTCATACATCTAGTTAGTAAAGAATCACAAGCCCCAAGTCAAATCATTTATAGCGATGATAGAAGATCGGCAGAAGCACAGCAATTTCTATTTAATTTATTGTGGAAAAACGCAATACCTATAGAAGATAGAATAATAGAAATAGAACAAGGTACTAATCTAGAATTCATTGATACTATACGAGATCCAAATGAAATAGAAACTATTTGTCTTGATATTATAACGTCTTCATTAAAGGAGTTACTAATCCTGTTTCCAACAGCTAATGCATTTTATCGACTTGAAAGAAAGGGATTAATGTCATTATTAAGAGATATTGCACTACGAGGCGTACAAATTAAGATTATAACTCCAATGGACAAATCCCTAAAAGAGCTATCAAACAAGTCTAATAGTGTAGATAAGCAAATGCAGATGACATCTATGCCATCAAAACAAAGAATTAACTCAACGATTGTAATATCTGATAGTAAATTTTCATTAGTGGTGGACCTAAAAGACGATAACAAATACAACTTTACACAAGCAAACGGATTAGCTGTTTATTCAAATAGTGTATCTAGTGTGTGGGCACATACAACAATATTTGAAAACTTGTGGACACAGTCAAACATTGTTGTATGAGTCACAATAAATTATTTCAGAGTATACCAAGAGCACTCCATATTATTGTCTTTTGAAAGTGATTACTATCATATTCAACTAAAGAGATTACTGTTTAACTGTTTATTTCACCTATGAAAAAGATGTTTTTTATTCTCGTTGTACATTAATATAGTTACAGTATTTCTGAACTTTGGTATCAGGATTTTTAGTCTTTGGTGTTTATGGACCAAGTCAGTTATATTCTGCATATCTAAACCTCTTTATCTCTTATCCAGATGCAATAATAGATCAAAGTCTTTTTGAGGTCACTATATGTTCTAAAAGATATCTATGGATTTAATTTTCCGATATAACGTGCCTCTGTATTCTCTTCCATGGCAGCAATGTCTCATAGTTCAAAGATTTAATGTCCTCTATCTTTAACTTGCCATATTGGTTGTATTGCTGTTCAAATCCTCTTTGTATTCTTACAACAACCTCTTATCTGTCAGTCCCAAAAACAACAGATTCAGCATTATTTAACTGCAAATCATAAAATATCTCATCATCAACTATTTTGACTACTCCGTTGTGTTTGTCTATCTTTATAGGATTGAATCTCACTCCATCAATCGGATTTGATTGAAATAAAAACAAGGCCATTATGAATATCAATGAGCAAAGTTTTTAACTGTTACGCAGTGTATTATTAGGTAATGTTAATTCCAGTTATTAAATGTGAATATGGCAACAAAAAAGTTGCAGATCAAGTAGTAAACATCTAGATGAGATCTTACAGCAAAAATGGTGTCCAAATTATAGAAGAAGAGGATGCTGGAGAGCTTTATCTGATGACGAATCCAAATGGGATTAATATTTATTAAATTTTTTTACTTTTTTTGTTTTTTTATTACAAGTATCTGTATAAAGAATAGGATTAATTTTCCAATTTAAAGATACTAACAATACCTAGATAAAATCTTTATGCAGCGTATATTAAGTATATTAAATCTACATAGTCAATTTCACATTGTCATAATTACCTTCACTTCAATTAATCTTCTAATGGACCAAGAAAAGACTATCGTTGGATAAAGAACAAATAATATTTAATAATTCATAAGAGACACAATCTTTTGTATGTCATTTGATGCCCACCAGTATAAAATAGATCAGCGTCAAGGATGGGATAATGCTGCCTCTGGATGGAAGTATTGGTGGCCGATAATTGAGAAAGGAGCTCAGAAACTAAATGATAGGTTAATTGACCTTGCAAGAATAAAGGAAGGTGACCAAATCCTAGATTTAGCAACAGGAATTGGTGAACCAGCTATAACCGCAGCAAAAAAGATAACTGGATCTCAAGGCCATGTACTTGCAGTTGATATTTCACCTCAAATGCTATCAATTGCAAGACAGAGAGCAGCTACATCTTTAGTGTCTCAAGATATAATAGAGTTTAAAGAAAGTGACATTGAATCTTTAAATCCGCAATATTCATCATTTGATGCAGTACTTTGTAGATGGGGATTGATGTTCCTTCCAAATCTTGAAAGTACATTGAAAAATGTATTTAATGCATTAAAGAATGGGGGAAGGCTTGCAGCAGCAGTATGGTCTTTACAATCAAAGGTTCCTGTAATAGGATTTCCAATGAGAATTGTAATGAGAGAGCTTAATGATTCTCCTAGTCTAAACACTTCTTCTCATCAATCAAGTTTAAGGTTTCCAGGACCTTTTTCTCTTGCTGATGAACAGATTATAAAAGATTCTCTAGATAAAGCTGGGTTCAAAGACATTTACATTGAAACACAAAATGTAACATTTGAATTTGCTTCAATAAATGAGTATATCCAGCACTTGAAGGATGTAGCAGGACCATTGAAAGCCTTGTTGGACAATGAATCTGCAAGTAGGCAAGAGGAGATAAGGAGGGTACTCGCAGAAGAAGTGAAAGCCAAATATGCAAATCCATCTAATGGCTCTGTAATAATGAATAATGAATGTATCTGTTTTGTTGGAACTAGATAAGGTCTTATTGAATTTCAGATGTTACTTCCTGGTGTTCAAATTTGTGGAGAGCGTATACATTAAACCATATTTATAGAGTGTCCATTTGATTTAAAAAATCCTGTTTTCTTAATCATAAGGTTTGCAACCACCAAGTACATAATCCATGCCAAGACTGTTGTAATCACAGATATTTGAGAAGAACTTGCAACGGCATAGGTAAAGAGAATATATGTTGAAACAAACTTCGTAAATAGATAGGATATTTCAGATAAACCCAGTGTCGTCACTAATTTGATTGAATCTTGTTTAAGTTTTTGACTGTCCTTTGCTCCATCCTCTCTTACATATCTGTTCTTGTTGCTAAAGTAAAACAGGGCAACAAATGTGGTGTTAAATATTGCAAAATCTGCAATTAGCGATACCATAGAAACTAAAAGACTGTTATTTGGATAAAGTGAAGACGTATAGACAACAATCATCACATCCAGAATCGCTGTATATATTGCTGCAATAAGGATATGCTTGTTGAAATGAATTATATTTTTATATTTGTTATAGAAATTGTTGATGAGTTTCCAAGGGCTCATCAATGAATATACGTTGATGAGCATATTTAATCTAATACACATTTACTGTAAATTCTATCTATAGTAATATTCGGAGAGCACATGCCTTTTCTATTGACTTTAGCGAGTTTCCAAGATTTAGTAAGAACAGAGCACTTGATCTTTTAAAAGGCCTCATGGGTGACAAGAGAGATAAAGGTGATACAGGAACTTAGGGTTCTCCTTGGCTATTCGTTCCTCAAGGGGAACAAGGATCACCAGAGAATGGAGTAGAGTGTGGACATTTGATTGTCATAAAACACCTTGATAATACGGTTGTACATCTGATTGTAAAGATGCATCAGATTTTATCATTCATGTAAACGGTAATAACCAATCCACGATGTTTTTTCCTTGTTTTGAAAAAGGTACTGATGTAATATTTGGCATAGGTAATTATGAGGTCAGAGAAACAGGAAGGCAGTTATAAGGCTGAACTTGGTGATGATTATAGTGGAGTAATACATAATGGAGAAACAAAAATCTGTTTAACTACTAATACAATAAGCGATTAGTTTTTTATATTATCACTACCAATATTTTTTCAACATCAATATCAACCTCTGATACAATAGCTACAACTTCTAGTTTTCTAATCCATGTACTTTGCTTTTATATTCTTTAATTAATATGCATCTTCCAGTTAAATATATCAGGATAATTATTCGATCTTTTGTATCTAAAGTAGAGATAATGTCTCAAAAGACACAATTGTTGAAAGTTATTTCATTTTAAATAAAATTAGTAACATTGAATCATTGATTTTTCCTTCTATTGTATGCCATAATAATACCTTGTAAAATTAATAAAAAATTCAGATTAAAGAAATATAGAAAGGCAACGTAATTAATCACAGGTGTAATAATCGTTTGAAAAATACCGTCGTGAGGCTATTGGGTTGAGTTTATAGTAGAAGATATACCTGTAGTTGTATTGGCATTGGATGAAGATGTATCTGTGACACATATATTGCCTTCTTTAAGAGTACCTGAAGGACAAGTACAGGTCGGAGGTATATATCCTCCTCCGCCAGAACATACTGGTTCAATAGCAGAAGCACTTTGATAGGTTATGTAAGACAGACAAAATGTCAATCCGAGTGATATTGCTATTGCAAACATTTTTATAACTGATTTTTCAATCATGTTAGACAATTAATATAGATATTCTTAAACTTTTAGATAATAATCCATATTCAAAATTGTAACATTATGTGTTACAACGACGGCTGATTTATCTATATTAAACTCGGATAGACTAGTCCTTTACAATCAATACCTAATTATTTTAAATCATTTTTTTTCAATCTTTTTCAAATCATGCAATATAACATTAAACTAAAGATAAAGATAATTATGCTTTTATATT
>JBQCGN010000050.1:0-2782 GCA_051955655.1 Candidatus Nitrosocosmicus sp.
ATCTCTTCTTTAGCTTCATTAATTACTATTTTACCAGTGGTTGAACCTATTTCGATTTGTTCCAAATGTTCTTCCATCGATCTTGTCATTTCAATAGAAACTATTTTAGGAATATATTTGCGCAGTAATTTTATTATTGCGATACCTAAATCAGTTGGTTTTATACCCGTGTTGTTGTAGATTACAGGGGAGGGATCCCTTGTTTTTTCCGGATTTTTAGAGTTCTTTGAGTCTCCTGATATCGTAGCATTGGCAGTTGTTGTAACTACCGGAAATGAATATGAAAACTGTCTGAAAGAGGGAGAAGCTATGGAGGACGGAGAACGAGAATCAGAATAATCCAAATTATCGCTACTACCTGAAATACGATCTTCTTGATGATTGAAAATATTTTGATTTTGTTTTGATAAGTTGACAGAATTTGTTATATAGTTTCGTTTATAGAGTGTGTTTATTATTTCGGCTCTTGTTGCTTTTGTACCAATTTTTTCTTTTTCCATTTTTTGTAATAAGCTTGATTGATTATATCGGGGGGGAGGATGGGTTTTCTTTTCAATTAGTTTGATTTCGATGTTTTTTAATATATCGTCCTTGTTTATCTGAGGTAAAATATGTTGAGTTATAAAATGAGATATATCCGAATATGGTCTATATAAAACAATCCAACCTTCAATCAATACTTTTTTTTCCTCAGCTTTGAAAATATATTTGTCATTTACGGTTATGGTTGCTGTGATGTTTTGAGTTAAGCAATAGTCTCCAAATGTGGAAAAAAACCGTCTTGTTATAAGATCAAATAATTTCATTTCTGATGTTTCAATGCTCTGCTTTGTTTTTTCCCCTGTAGGGTAAACTGCGGGATGGGCAGGATCGGCCAGTCTTCCTTCATTTGGCTCCATTGTATTTTTTGATAACAATAAATCTGATATACTCGAATATGATTTTACAATGGTTATATCCTTTTTAATATCAATTATTTTGTTTTTAAATGATGAATCGATATTTGCCAAGTTTGCAATGATCTTTTTGTAGTTAATTGAAGGCGGCAGTTTCTGACTTGATGTTCTCGGATAAGATATCAGAGCATTCAAATATAGTTTTTCAGCTATGGTAAGGGTGTAGCTTGGTGAAAATTTAAATAGTCTGTAAGCTTCATGTTGAAGATCACCAATATTAAAAGGATGTGGAGGTCTTATTGGTATTTTTTGATTGTTAATGTCTGTTATTATCCCAAATCGATTTTTGCATGCCTTTATAACTGTAAGGGCAGCAGTTTTTGATTCAATTCTTTGAGGATAATATACGGCCTTGATTACCTCGTTATTTTTTTCAAAATTTGCAGCAATATTCCAGTATGTAAAGGGAATATGATTTGATATTTCCTGTTCCCTATCTACTACAAAAGCAAGCGTGGGGCCTTGAACCCTTCCAATAGAAAGGTTGGAATACTTTGTTCCCTCCGAAGAGTATTTTTTTGCAGATTTAGAAAGTGCCCGTGAAAGGTTTATTCCAAATATAAAATCAATCATATGGCGCGCAAGTCCTGAGTCTGCCAATTTTTTGTTTGGTTTTAACAGATTATCAAATGATTTTCTTAACTCTTCATTTGTAAGGGACGAGAATTTTGCTCTCTGGGATTTAAGGTATTTATTTTGACAAGCTATTTCTAAAATGTTATAGGCTATTACTTCGCCTTCTTGATCGTAATCACACGCATTAATAAAACCAGAGGCATTTTTGGATAGATCTGATATTTGCTTTATAATTTTATCAATTTTATAGGAAAAAGAATTGAATTTATAATCCTGATTCTTTTTTTGTGAAAGGGGAACCCAATGTGGATCTAATATAGGATATTTATTACTAGTGGATAGCAAATCTGATAGCCCATACAAATGTCCAAGAGCAAATGATACAACATATTTTTGTCCCTTTGAGCCTATTACTGAAAAAAAAGGACTAGGTTTGGTTTCATATTTGTTTTTGTTTGATGAACTGGTTAATGCATCTGCAATTCTTTTTGCTGAAGAGGGTTTTTCACAAACTATTAATGTGTATGAATCATGTCCATTTACAGCAACTTTACTCAATTAAATTATATGAAAAATAAAATAATATATTCATTCACAACCAAAGTTATAAAACAACAAAAAGTTAGTTGATTGGTAGCGGTTATCTGTAAAAGATTCTTTCTTTCTATTTTATGTTTAATAGAGCAATTTTCATTTCGTTTGAGTTTATAATAGTAAATCAAAACTTTGACCAGATTGCACTGGGTTTGTATTTCTATGCTCCTAATGCCAAACAATCGCTGTTCGTTCTCTCATGGTTGACGACTGACAATAAGATGTATATAATACAAAAATGATAATCTAATAGCATATTTCCAAACTAAAATGAAATTTAATCAAAAAAGATTCAAAAATTATATCTTTATTACTATTTTATATTTATAATACATCAATCAAATAGCTAAATTCAATTACGATTTAAACTATACACTTAGAGCCGCCGATGAATTTCTTGATGGTATAATAGAAAAACAAAGAAGGGAACACCAAATAGAAAAAAAATATATTAATTATATCACTACAAGACGCAATTAGAGAAAGAATAACCCTATCGCAAGATATTTTAGAAATGGGGGCAAATATAACGATGAGAGATATATATGCCTTTCAAGTTGAACAGTTAAGATTCCTGCTAAACAGTTCTACTTGTTTTCGGCTTGCTAATTAGTCCATTTTTGTATTATCTAACAAAACCGAGTTCATCAGGAAAC
>JBQCGN010000051.1:0-6726 GCA_051955655.1 Candidatus Nitrosocosmicus sp.
AACATAAAGTTATTGAGCAAAAACACTATTACTGGTAAATCGTCTAATACCGAAACTGCTAATGCATTCTCAGTCATATTGAAAGAGCCGTCTCCTGCAATATCTACAACCGGTACTTCTTTTCTGGCGGCCTTTGCTCCAATAGAAGCCGGAAATCCAAAACCCATAGTACCTAGACCCGTTGAACTAAAGAATGTTCCTGGAGAAATTACATCAAAGTGTAGTGAAGCCCACATTTGACATTGGCCTACCTCCGTTGTTGCAATACCATCAATAGGTAACAACTCTCTTAATTTTTTTAATGCTTTTTTAGCTGTTATATCCCTTGAATAATCCTTAAGACTATCTGTATAGTATGATACCAATTCTTTTTTTCTATTTAACCACTGTTTAGATACTTCCTCATTTATTTTAAAGGCTTTTGGAATCATTTTTATCAATGCTCTCAAAGATGATTTTAAATCTCCAATAATTGCTGCATTCACTGATTTGTTTTTTCCTATTTCGGCAGGATCAATATCAAAATGAATTATATTAATATCTTTGCCAAATTCGTCAAACCTACCGACTGTCCTATCAGAAAATCTAGCTCCTATTGCTATAATACAATCTGCCTCAAGAATCATTCTATTTGCTTCAGCATGTCCATGCATGCCTATAGGACCCAAAGCTAATTGGTGATTTTCAGGAAATGCTCCTTTACCTTTGAAGGTGGTAACAACAGGAATCGACAACATCTCTGCCAGGGCTTGGAGTTCAGAAAATGCTCCTGATAGTATTACCCCTCCACCTGCCATTATTATGGGCTTTTCAGATTTAAGCAACATTTCACACGCTTTATTGATTTCTGATAGATCAGGATCAACATCCGGGCTATATCCCCTTACTTTTATAAATTCTGGAAAATCTATCTTAGTTATTTGTTGTTGTACATCTTTTGGAATATCGATTAAAACAGGACCTGGTCTTCCACTTTCGGCTATATAAAAGGATTTCTTTACTGCTTCTGGAATTTCAGAAGCGTGTCTTGGTTGAAATGCATATTTAGTACATGGATTAGTTATTCCGATAATATCAATTTCCTGAAAAGCATCTTTTCCAATCATTGGTAACGCAACCTGCCCGGTTACTGCCACAATTGGTGAAGAATCAGAATATGCAGTAGAAATGCCTGTTACAAGATTGGTAGCTCCTGGACCGGATGTAGCAAAACACACTCCAGCTTTTCTCTTTATTCTTGCATATCCATCGGCCATATGAGCCGCGGATTGTTCATGGCGTACCAGAATATGCCTTATCTTTGAATCAACTAAAGCATCATAAATTGGAAGATTAGCTCCTCCTGGAAGTCCAAAAATATATTCTACCTTTTCTTTCTCCAAGGCAGTTAATAATGCACTTGCACCGGATATTTCGCTCATTTATTATCAAAACACATCCTAATTAAAAAATTTAAAATTTATAATACTAAAGAATTCTTTTTTAAAAAAGAATCGTTATATTTTATATGGTCTTGAATTTGATTTTTCAACATCAATTCATGAAAAACAAATTTAATTTATAAATCTTGTTGAAAATGGAAATAGAATAATAAAAATAGGAAATTATTATATTGTTTTTATTCTAAATATCCAATCAAATTGTATTAGGTATTTTTTCTGGTTTTGATTCTTCTAAGAATAAATCATAGGCTTCTTTTAAACTGTAATTTTCATGTACTATAGATTTAACTGCTTTTATCATAGCTATAGGCTGATCTGATTGCCAAATGTTTCTACCCATATCCACACCTGATGCTCCGTCATTAATTGCATCAAAAGTTAATTGTAATGCATCTCTTTCAGAGGTTTTTTTTCCTCCTGCTATAATTATAGGAATGGGACAGCTTTCAACAACTTTTGTAAAGTCATTACAATGATATGTCTTTACTATGTGTGCTCCAATCTCTGCAGCTATTCGGCATGCAAGGCCAAGGTATCGTGCATCTCTTGCCATTTCTTTTCCAACGGCGGTTACTGCCAAAATTGGTATGCCGTATTTTTCTCCTTCGTCAACCAATCTTGCTAAATTTGTTAATGTTTGACTTTCATATTTGCTTCCAACAAAAATGGACAAGGCTAAACAAGACGCATTCAATTTTATTGCCTCTTCAATTGAAGTGACAATATTTTCTTTAGATAAATCTTCACCTATAATACTTGAACCTCCCGATACTCTCAAAACAATGGGTATACTAGTTTCCGGGACAACCGATGTCCTTAATATCCCTCTAGTCAGCATTATAGAATCTGCGTAAGGAATAAGAGGTTTTATTGTTTTTTTTGGATTTTCAAGTTTTTCAGTTGGGCCGAGAAAATAACCGTGATCTACTGCTAGCATTACACAACGCCCATTTTTTGGTTTGATTATTTTTGAAAATCTATTTTTCATTCCCCAATCCATTTAATTCACAATTGTTTTTCTAAATCGATTTTATTAAACTTAGTTTTCATGATGTTATAATTATTTTCATTGCATCTTTTGCAGTGTGTGCTTGTTTTAAAGCTTCAAAAGAGTCCTCTAAATCGAACCTGTGCGTTATCATAGGTTCAAAGTCTATTACATTATTTTCTAGCAAAGTAATTGTTTGATGTATCTCTTTTTCAGATGCAGCATAACTAGGAATAATCTTTAATTCCTTTGAATAAATTAAATTGAAGTCAACTTTTATGTCAGACTCTCTTGGCGGAACACCGAATATCGAAATCGTTCCTCCTTTGCGAGTTATCTTTAGCGAACTTACAAAGGCATTCATACTGCTTGTACATATTATTGAAATATCTACACCCAGTCGTTCAACTTTTGACAATATTATTTCATCTAATTGGATATTGTCCATTTTTTGTAAATTAATTGTTATAATGTTGGGGTCTATGTCCTTTGCAAAGTTTAATCTAAATTCATTGATATCAATTAACACTATTTTAGAAGCACCAAAATGCTTTGATAACATCATATGGATCAAACCTGTTGGTCCTGCTCCAAAAATTGCTATTTTATCTGATTTTTTTATATTTAGTTTATTTAACGAGCGAAGGCAACAAGCAATCGGCTCTATTAGTGCAGCATTATCAAAAGTTATATTATTAGGTAGTTTTATAACACCTCCTCTTAACACATTCCATTCTGGAACTAGTATATACTCTGAGAGCCCCGATGGTTCTATATTACTTTTCTGGTATTTATCACACATTGTAAAATCTTCATTATAACAATAATGGCATGAATAGCATGGAACATGATGATGAACAAATACTCTGTCATTTTCTTTGTATTCCTTCACATCTTTACCTACCTTCTGTATTATGCCTGCTGGTTCATGACCGATTTTTGATGATTTCATCCCGTAATTTCCAAAGACTTTTTCAAGGTCGGATCCACATATTCCGCATGCTTTCATTTTGACCAAGATTTCATTGCCACCAACTCTCGGGATTTCTAAATCAATTATCTTTACTGTATTATTATCAAGTATGGCTGTTTTCATTTATTTATATTATTACTGGATGTTTTAAAGATGTTTTATTTTGAATACTTTTTAGGCTTTTTTTCAAATAGTTTTTTACATCCTTCGCAGCAAAAGAAAAAAGTCTTGTTGTTAAATTCAAAAGTAGTAGCTAGATCTTTATCTAATTCAATTCCACATACTGGGTCTATTGGCATAAATAAAAAAAAATAAAGTTATATTTATCTATTATTTTTACTCCAGCTTCTATTGATGGTTTTATTTTACCATTAAGTCAATTTTTGTTAACTTTGTTCTAATTTATATTAATTTAGAAATGGACATGTAATGTCGTGTCCTATAATAGAGATATATTGCGATAAATGTGGTAGTAAAATAAAACATATTGTATCCCTCAAACCAATAAAGGATATTCTACGTGCTACCAAAAATAAATGTACTTCATGTGGTTGCGGATTAAATCCTATGGATTTTTCAATTGAATTGGAAAAATTATAATTTAATTTTTAAATTTTAAATTTGCAATTCTAAAAGAATAGAATACTTATTTTCACTGCAGTGAATATAATTACAAAGAATAGAGTAATATTCAAAGCATTTCTAATTCGTATTTGAAATGAATCGAAAATTACATATCTGGTTGAGGGCTATTAGATTTAGATTTTTAGCTGCGTCAGCTATTGCTGTTACTAATGGATTGGTATTAGGTTATTTGTATAACCCTGTTCATTTTAATATTTTTTATGCAGTTTTTATCTATATTGGAATATTTTGTTTACATTCTAGTGTTGATCTATTTAATGATTATTGGGATTACAAACGCAAAATTGACCTTTTCACAAAAAAAACCAAATTCAGTGGCGGGACAGGTGTTTTACCTGAAGGTCTACTAAAGCCAAATGAAGTATATCGTGCAGCGATTTTGTTTTTAATCTTTGGATTGTCAGTTGGAATTTCGTTTGTTTTTATTAAAGGGTATATAATTGCGTTAATTTTAGGATTTGCAACATTATCAATCATATTATACTCTACCAAATTAGTTAATGTAGGCTTAGGAGAACTTTTTGTAGGTATTAAAGGAATGTTGATTGTCGTAGGTTCGTTCTATATTCAAACCAATGTTATTGTAATAGAGTCTTTATTTGTGGGATTAATAGCCGGTTTACTGTCTTCCTTAGTTCTTTTCATGAACTCTATCCCAGACATTAAAGCAGATAGGGAGCACGGAAGAAGAACATTGGCAATTATTTTTGAAAATTATTCATGGGATAAGAAGTTAATCTTACTTTTATTTTTATTTATTTCTATTTATTGTTTAACCTTTTATCTCTATTATTTTTTGCTAGGCAATCCTTTCTTATTTGTTCTAGATCTATTATTTATACCGTTATCGTTCTCTATCATTGAAAACTTTTATTTTTTCACAGTATATAAAAAAGAAGTAGATACTTTTTATGAAAAAATTATGGCGAAAACCGTCCTTTTTTCAAGGTTATATGGTATTTCTATAACAATAGGATTGTTGATATGGCTAGTTTTTCATTTCAAAAAATAAATAATATATCTTTCGATTAAAATCATGTTTAAGATATTTATTTCCGATAAGAATAATTTCACATTAATTTGTAAGATAATTGCCTCCTTAGATGGCAATCCTTTTTTTAAAGAATTCTACTATTTAGATAAATTATCTTCAACTCAAGACTATGCTTGTAAAATAAAAAAAATGAGAAAAAAGATTTATCCTTCCGTTGTTATTTGCAATACTCAATTCCGGGGTAGAGGGAGAAAGGGAAATTATTGGTCCTCTAATCATGGAGGAATTTGGATGTCAATTATGTTTGAAACGGATTTAAAAATTGAAAAACTATTTATCTTTGTTATGATCTGTGCTGTTTGTATTTGCGAAACAATTGAGACGGAAACTGATCTTAGGGCCCAATTGAAATGGCCTAATGATATATTCATACGCGGGAAAAAAAATGCTGGATTTATAGTAGATGTCGAACCATTGGGTGATAAATATTGTATTATAATTGGTATTGGGATTAATACTAATAATGATCTGAGAACTACAATAAATGAAATCCACGATAAAGACTCTTTACATTATGGTATAACAACATTAAAAGAGGAACTAAATGATGTACAAGTTTCAAATGATAAACTCATATCTAGATTGCTTAACAATCTTAATGTTTTTTTTTTAGATATTGTATCAGGTTCTATTGATTATAATATTATTTTTGAAATATATAAGAAAAGGATTATGGAATCTAAAAATCATTTAAATTATGCATTCAAAAACAGCGAAGATAAAGAATTTGAAGGCGAAATAATTGATTTATCTTTCAATGGTTCGCTTTTGGTTAATGATCTCAAGCAAAATCAAACTATCCATATATCTTCTTCTTACAGTGTTAATTTGAAATGATTTAGTTGAACTTGATGCGTTGTTTAGTTCTCTGAGTTAAAATATTATGATCCAATCATTCCAGGTAGTTTTACAGGGGATCTGAAATCCTTACTTAATGATATTCCCTCTTGGGAAGTTACTTGCAGGTTATTCAATGGAGCGCCTGCTGGAGGTGAAATTATTATAGTTTGTCCTGGATTTAATGAATTAATTTTTGTCATGTATTTTAAATTATTATCATATACGATATTGATGTTATTCACAGTGGATAGACCAGTGTTCTTTAAAATTACTCTTGAATTTACAAATAATGATTCTGGATCTTTTATTGCATCAATATCTAATGAATACTTTTGCGAGGGTATAGAAATTATGACATAATATCCAACTACTCCACCTACAATTAATATTAAAACAATTAAAACTGATTCTGGTCTTTTTATGTCTATCATATTTCCCTTTATATATTTACATATTTTCTAATATAATAAGAATTATCAAGATTTTAGATTTGAAAATTCTAACAAAGTAGATCTTTATTGTTCACTTAATGAAAGAACTATTTTGGCATTGTGTACTTTGAAAGAATATTCATCATGCCTAAATGTGCTGTTAATTTAAGTTAGCCAGACCTATTTTGGTTATGGAACGTTTAAATATGATTGACTATAACATTAAATTACATCGACCAAACCGAAGGGGAACATGCCTATCAAGGTAAAGTAATTTTGTCTTGATAGGCAATTTTATGTTACTTTTTGAGAAATTTAAAAGAAGATATCATGTCCTTTATTGTACTCTCATA
>JBQCGN010000052.1:0-4194 GCA_051955655.1 Candidatus Nitrosocosmicus sp.
TAATTTCATCAAGTATTATTAATTAAATAGAATACAAAAAAATTTCAGATAGTTTTGTTTCTCCTAAATTAAGATAAAGGGTATTTAGAAATATATAATACGTAAACTCAAATTTCCTTTTTTAATTGAAAATAATAAAAATATCTCCATGGTTAATAGAATTATTTGAACAAGTTAATAAAATCGATATTTTCTTCTTTCAGACGCAATGAATTTGATGTAATCGATCTTTATGATACTTTTTCTAATCTTATGGGCGTATTAACAGGAGGGACTATGTTGAATTTCGGATATTGGGATTCAAAAACAAGACATCCTTTGCAAGCACAATGCAATCTAACAGCAATCCTAGGCAAGTTCGCCTATTTGAGGGGTGCAAAAATAGTAGTAGATGTTGGAAGCGGATTTTCTGCTCCTGCATTTCAATGGAGTACTCAATACAATCTATTAAAAATAATCTGTATAAATATAAATATTCAACAACTTCAAAACGCCATTTCAAATGAACAAAGGGTATTGAAAAAAAAATCAAATACAATTACCCAAGATGTTGGGCAAAATCATTCTCAAACAAAATCCAAATCCCGTAGTAATAATGATAAAATTTCATATATAAATTCGACTTCTACCAAACTTCCTATTAAAAATAACTCAGTTGACAGAATAATATCTTTTGAGTCTGCTCAACATTTTAAACCATTAATACAATTCTTTAGAGAATCAAATCGTATATTAGAACAGAGGGGACTTTTAGTTTTAGCAATGCCCGTAATAACAGACCAGCTAAATTCTTCTTCATTATCTTTATTTGTAAAACTTGGAATTTTGACTATTACATGGGCTTCTGAACATTACAAGTTAGAATATGTTAAATCTATGCTTAGAACTTGTGGATTTAAATTAATAGAAATAGAATTTATAGGATCTCAAGTGTATAAACCACTAACACGATATTATGTTGAAAACAGAGAAGTTTTAAAAAAAAAAGTAGTAAAGGAATATTCAAGGATTTTGGAAATGATTCTTTATAAATCTCTTTTAAAAATGGAAAACGTCGCTGATAATGGCATTATAGATTATGTTCTAATAAAAGCGGAAAAAATCTAAAAAACATTTTATTATTGTCATAGATAAAAAATTGGAATTTTATTGTTTATAATTATTTTTTAAAAATATCGATGAGTTTATAGAAGAGATTTAGGATTTTATTTAAATCGTTTTCTTCTATTTTGTTAAAATCAATAACAGATGTTCTTTCACGATTTTTTTTATTTTTAGTCATTTCAATATCCATGTTAAATGCTATTCCCTCCTCTCCCAACATCAATTTATTAGAATCGATTGATGCTTTATTTATTTGATAAGTTTCAATTGTAAAATTATCCAAATCTTTTTTTAATGTATTAATTAATTCGGTATTTTGCGTTAATTGCGGAAAACTATTTTCAATCTCATTAGCTTTTTTATTTAAATTTTCAGATAAATTTTGATTAGAAAATAATTCTTCAAATAGATCCATATTTGCTATTTCTTTATAACCCAAGCTGTCTAGTTCTTGCTTGATTATCTGATTACCCTGAATTGATATTTCGCTTTTCAATTTTTCATTTTCCTCTTCTAGCTGTTTAATTTTTCTATTTACGTTAATAATATCTTTATCGATTTTATAAAATAATAGAGCATGAAATTGTATGCCCATGTAAATGTAAAAATGATATTTCGCCACATCTAGACTCAATTGAAAAAAAATTCTATGTAAATCGTCTGTTTTTGTTAATTGAACTGGCACAATATCCCAGTTTTTTAAAGATTCTATTTCCTTTTCTTTAGAGAAGAAATAGTTCAAAACCCTGTTGGGATCAAATGTATTTGTATCTATAACTGTAAAATCCGCCAACATGACCTTTACTTTAACTGTTTCAAGAAGAGTTTTTATTGCATTTTCAAAATTGGATCTAAGATCATTATTTATTGTATTAAGTATTTTAACAATTTTAAGATCATTTTCTTTTTCATTAATTGGTAATCTCATAAAATTTACATTTATCTTAGTATTTTATTATTTAAATTAGACGTTAAATATTTTAACAATAGGTTAAAATAATATATAATAATTTAATATGCAATGCCTACCGCATATATATTGATAAACAGTATTTTGGGAAAGGAAGAAGATATTATAAGACATATTTCACAAATTAAACAGGTAAAAGAGGTTCGTGGGACGTATGGAGTTCATGACATATTTGTAAAGATTCAAACCGAATCTGTTGACGAAATGAATAATACTATTACCTCTAACATTAGAAAAATAAATGGGATAACATCAACTGTTACACTAGTCTCGATTCCCGAGCAAGGCGGCAAAGAATAAAAAAATCAAAATAATTATTTTTTGAGATGGTAAAAGATCAATATAGTAGTTATTCCTACGCATATCCAACCCACAGATCCAGTTATAAGGAATAAAGAGTAAATAGGGATAAATAGAGCTAATGCAGCTATTGCCGCACCTAAACACCATATAAGTAGTAGAATTTGAATATTAAAATTAGACAAGTTCATTTAGATTATCTATCCCCTCAAATCCTCGTCAAACCCTTCTAACGTATTTAAGATTTTCATACACTCATTACACATCCTGTACTCAATAAAGTCAAAATTATTGTACTTTCTATATACAAATGTCTCCTTGTGTATGCAAAAAATTTTTTTTAAATTCATAGTTTGATCCATATAGTAATGCCGCCGGTGAGATTTGAGCTCACGACAGCTCGGTCTTCAGCTTCACCCTATTGTAATAGTCGAGTGCTCTTCCAGGCTGAGCTACGACGGCATGTAAATATTTTGTCATTTTTTAAATATATATATCATTGCCTTTGACAAAGAAAAAAGAAGCAAAATCTTAGGGTTAAATTATATGATTAAATCTTCAAGTAAATTCAATCACAATTCTAATTAATATATATAAGTACATTAAAGAGTTAGCGATGATAAATCAAAATAATATAAGTAATTCACTAAACGAATCATCATCCATCTTGGAGACGCCTGAAGAAAAAAAAAGAAGGTTTCTCATAGAATTTGAAAATCCATTTAAGTGTGACAAATGCAATGAAAGATTCAAAAAGAAAAAGTATTTGAGAGAACATAAATCTGAAGTTCATGCTTATTAGTTTTTATTAACAAATATTAATTATATTACATATGTTTAATTATTAAATTTTCATTTATTTATCACTATATGAAGATATACACAAAAACAGGAGACAAGGGCGAAACAAGTCTTTTTAACGGTGCAAGAGTTAAAAAAAATGATTTACGAATTATTACTTATGGGGTTATAGATGAAACAAGTAGTCATATTGGTCTATTATTGCACTACATAAAACAAGAAAGCAGATTTGAAGAAATAGCAGAAATTTTAAAAAATATTCAAAATCAATTATTTATATTAGGAAGTGATTTAGCAAACCCGGATAATAAAATAAAAGATTATCCTAGAATAAGTTCGGATGATATAATATATATTGAAAATTCAATAGATAGATACGAAGAAACGCTTGAGCCATTAAGATCTTTTATATTACCGGGTGGTTCATTGGAATCATCATATTGTCATATTATTAGGACAATAGTTAGGCGCGCTGAGGTAAATATTGCAGAATTGGCTTTAAAAGATGAAATTAACAAATTGTGTTTGGTATACTTAAACAGGTTATCTGACTTTTTCTTTATCTTATCCAGAGTTATTAACAGTTATAAGGGCATTTTAGACATCCCTTGGAGACCGAGAAAAAAATGAAAATATATCTATAAATAATAAAGTAAGAGTAGATATAAAAATAGAGGATTTGACATTTTCTATGTTAACAAGTATAAGAAAAACTATAAAGAGAAATTTAACTGCTATCTAGTGCAAATTTATAGAAGTGGACTGGAAAATTTTATAAACCTTTTTGAAAATCCACGTTTATTGACACGAATTGAGTTTTGATTTTTTACAATACTAAAGAGTTAAATAAATTTTAATTTTTTAGTAATTAATAAAAATGACCCAAATAAATAATGTACTTTTATTTGTATTGATCTCATTTCTATTATCCATTGGGACAACCTTTTTGACAATTTTTATAGACAAAATTGTAGATTTACATGCGATAGTAAAGAATATTCCTTTAATGCTGAATTTTA
>JBQCGN010000053.1:0-3802 GCA_051955655.1 Candidatus Nitrosocosmicus sp.
CCGCTCTCTTTATGTTGATTGTTTTGTTCTCTACAGGTTGGACATAAAACAGAATTATCTTCTGACATGAACATTGTGCCACATGATGAGCATTTTATTTTTTGAACCCCCTGCATACAATAAATTGTATATTATATTATTAATATTCTTTTACATGATTTTATTCTCTTTTAAAAATATTAAAAAGAAATTTTGATGTTTTTATTATTTTGAACCATTAGTTGGAAATGAATTCAAAATATAATAATAAAACGGATTTCAAAAATTCAAAAAGGACTTTTTTTAATTCTCTTTAAAGGCGATTTTATAAATCAATGTATTGTTTTGTCATAACAATCCGTCAATATGCAATTTGTTTAAAATTGGTTTTAAGCTAGATAGTATTTCTCTTTCACCTAAGGTCATGTATGTGTTAATTCCTATAACTATCGATAGCATATTCCTATCCTCTCTCGAGGTATATATTGAACTGCTGATCAGATTAAATTCTGCTTGATTCTGACTTATCCATTCTTTCCATTTCTTTGTTTTTTGAATATTATTTTCCAAATCATTTATTACAAAATTTAGATCTATTTCCTCTTCGTTGTCTAAGAGGTATAACTTTATCAATGGGACCATCAGATTGCCGCCATATACTTTATGTTTCTCTTTGTTCAACTTATCAATGATTTTTGTTTGCTCATCCAAATCGTATTCTGTATCTGATGATTCTTGAATTTCTTTATCTGTTCTTTCATAATCTGGAAAGAAATAGCCTGCTAAATTCTTGTCCCAATCATATACCTTATAGATGGTATCAAAATATTCTAATTTCCATTGTTTTTTTCTGTCGTCATCTTTATTAAACGAGAACAATATTGTACTATCAATCAACCTCTATTTCATTATTTTAGTTTCAGGCGATAAAGATGGTTCATTTAAAATAAATCGATACTCTAACTTTACTAAATTAATTGAAATATGTTAAAATAATTTCATTTAATTTTTATTATACCTTATAAAACAAATTAACTTTGTAAAGTCGTAAAAAAATTGCATACCTACACTTAAAAATCCGAACTCGTATCCTCAGAGAAACCATCATCTATATCCTCTGCCAAATCTTCTTCTTCAATGTCATTACGGAGATCATCTTCAAAATCCGAATCATTTGCTTCTTTTTCTTCAAAAGAAAAATTCAATTCGTCATTTTTAACTTTCCTTTACTAATAAATATTGTGAATAATAGATTTTTTTTCCATTTCTACCAATTCCAAATAGTCAGCTATATGCTATTGATTATTAAATAAGAATTTAAAATGAGTATGAATATTACAAAAACTATCGATAAAAAGGTAGTTGACTTTTTATTTACAAATTCGCCCATTATCAACCTATTTTTCGATATGAGTACGAGCGGTATTACGGGCAAAGGTATCAACAAGCTCAAAATCACTTGGCTATAAACAAGAATATGAAGGGGATCAAAACCTAGCAGTAACGCTATGGTGGTTGGTATCACATTGACAAATCTTGTAATTATTCTTCTCAACCAAAGGTTAACGTTTTTGCCTAGCAATCCTTCCATTATAGATTGACCTGCTAAAGTGCCAATTATAGACGAGGAAATACCCGATGATAATAAAGTAATTAAAAAAATGATTCCTGCTAAATTGCCAAATAATGGAACAAGTGTTTTATATGCTTCGGATATGGAAGATATTGGGGTCCCGTGAGAATAAAACGCCGCAGCTGCCATTATCATGATAGCAGCATTAACCATTCCAGCAATTGTTAAAATAAAAATGTTTTCTATAA
Source organism: Candidatus Nitrosocosmicus sp. (assembly GCA_051955655.1). Taxonomy (GTDB): domain Archaea; phylum Thermoproteota; class Nitrososphaeria; order Nitrososphaerales; family Nitrososphaeraceae; genus Nitrosocosmicus. Next base: position 1,801 of record JBQCGN010000053.1, read on the forward strand.
GATGCAGTCTTATAAAATACCTCTTTTTTTCTGCTGAAATTTTCTGATCATTTACCTTGTTTTTTGTAAGCCAAGAATGAACAAAAATAGCATGTGGCATAACTGTTGCACCCATTATTCCAACTGTTATTAAAATTGCGTTGCTGTTTTGAAGCGAGGGAATAAACGAATGATATATGATTGAGATAGGATCCGGTTTCACAATAACCAATTCGTAAAGATAACCAAAGCTAATTATTGAAACAAGCAGTATGAATAACTGTTCCAAAAACCTAAATTTTCTCGCGGTAACAGCTAAAATTAGAATTACATCTAAAGCGCCGAAAACCGCCGCATAAATCATCGGTATATTAAATAACAAATTTAATGCTATTACTGTTCCTAAATATTCGGCTAAATCAGTCGCTGCTGTTAAAATTTCAGCAGACAACCAATAGGGAATGATAAACAATTTCTTTTTTAATTTGATCCTTATTACTTCTGCTAGTGATTGTCCTGTTGCAATACCTATTTTTCCAGATAGATATTGGAGTAACATAGCAATCCCACTTGAGAGCCAAACAACCCATAATAAGTTATAATTTAAGGAAGCGCCTGCTTGTATGTCTGTACCGTAATTGCCCGGATCCATATATGCAACACTGACCATTACAGCAGGACCACTGTAAAGAAGAAACCTCAAAAAAGATTCTTTTTTTCCTTGTATATAACTTGGTTTCAATTATTCTTGACCAATAATGTTGTAATACCATATTTATAGATATTTTAACTCAATCCAAAAATTTTAGTACTATGCAATAATTTTGTAACTGAAATGATTTCTGAAATAATTAATTCAAAGGTCAAAAATTTTGATTTACAATATAGACACTTTGAGTTTGAATTCGGTTAAAAATTTTCAGTGAAAATTACCAATTAATTTTATTTTTTATATCTTAATTGCTTATCTCGCCAAATAAGATAATGTATTGGTTAGAAAAACATTTTATAAAAATTCTTTTCTATAATTATCCATTACTGTTAACTATTTTATTTACCTCTGTTTTTGAAGTTTCTGTAATATTTTTTATGAAAGGAGAGTTTTTGACTTTCTCAAAACCATTAAAAACACTTGCTAGAAAGTTTGACCATCCCATTCCTATTATTGCTAATACTATTACTATTATCAAAAATATTGCTATAAGGGCGCTCAAGTCTGATAATATATATCAAAACTATTATAAAAATACATTTTGCTTGGGTTTCTGAAAAATTCATTACTAGATTTGTCATCAAAAACAAATAGAGTTTTAAATATTTACTAATTCTTTAAATGCCTGTTGTAAAAATTGACGACGCAAGGCAACCTGGAACCCCTGCTACTTCGCATCCTATAATGGTATTGGTAATAATTTTTGTTATCCATTTCTTTTGTACTGATAAGTCATGAGATAAATTATGATATCCTTGAATCTGATTTAAGATGTTATCTGAATTAATTAATAAATCAATGCTCTTTGAAGTTATGTTTAAAATTGATATTGCTATAGGGCTGCTTTTGACGTCAGAATTTAATTTATCTAGATTAGTATGAACATGTTTTGCTAATGAAATAGTCGAATTAGCTTTTTGAATGAATTTGATAATTTCATTCATTAGATTTAATTCATCAATATTTATCTGATTTTTTAAAAGTAAACTCTGCAAATAAATATTGGCAGTATTTGTGTCATTGTTTTCAAAACCTGTCTTTACTGTGGATATTTGTCTTAATGACTTTTCAAAAATTTGATCAATATTTTTGGCAAAAACATTATTATTTATTATCATATTTTTATCTGTATTTGATAAGCAGATTGGCGGACAATCATCACAATTACTTGTTCTATACTCTATAAAACAATGCAAATATCCTGGCAATACTGTATTGTCTATGTTTTTCGAATTGTTGATTGAATTTGTAGTTAATGAAGAGTAGGGTTGTAAACAGAATAACAAAATAATCATAAATAGGGCTGTTCTA
>JBQCGN010000054.1:0-4810 GCA_051955655.1 Candidatus Nitrosocosmicus sp.
TTCGTACAGTCAAACTTTTGGGAAATTGGTCAGCCAACCGAGTTGTAGGAAAAAGACGCCCATTAATTGCAGTTTTCAGTCTTACACATTATTGTAACTTTTACTGTCCGATGTGCCCATTTGGAGATGCTGATAAGATTAGCCAGGCAAAATTTGCAAAAAAAAATGATTTGACTACCGAACAATGGAAATTAATTTTCGATAAAGTCTCAAAGTATTGTATTTGGTCTATTATAGAAGGTGGGGAGCCAACCAGTCGTCCTGATTTTATGGATCTTGTTCGTCATGTTCATAGTTTAAAGATTCCTATAACGTTAATTACCAATTGCTCTTTGCTTCATAATATAGACCTTGATGAATTAAAAAAGTATATTCAATTTGTTATATGTAGTATCGATTCGGTATTTGAAGAATCATATTGCAAAGTACGCGGTGTTTCTCCTATTGTTTACCGTAAAGTAGTAGATAATCTACACCTATTAACCGAACATAAAGTTCCACATTACTTTAATAGTGTTATAACAAAATATAATACCAAAGAATTCATTGATCAGTCGTATTTTGATAAGGCATTGGAGCTAGGTGCTAATGCTGTTTCTTTTACCTTTGTAGAAGATCGATCTGATGTAAATTATTCTCTGCTACCTGATAACGATACAATGACCAGAGTATGTGAAAGTATTCTTGATTATAGGAAAAAACATTCAACTCCACAAATAATGATTCCATCTGAATATTTTGAACAAATTATAAAACACGGCAGAGGTGTATTTAATGAATGTGGTGTATGGAAGAGTATCTTTGTTAATGGTAATGGAACAGTTCAGGTTCCTTGTTGGAAATTTAGCAGTCCTGAAAATACCTATAGTCTTCTTGAAAAAAGCATCGATGAAATTTGGAGTGTCCCTCAATGGGATATTGCTAGGACATGCCATGATTGCCAAGTTCTTGGTTGCATATGGTATTCATCACAACCTGTAACTACTTTTGCTAAAAATTATATGGGTGGTCTCTCAAAAATGATTTCTAAACACACTGCTATAGAAGTGTAAGTAATTTTAAAAAACCTCGATTTCTATTTAATGTACTTCAACAAAGAAGTTTGGACGGGAAAGCATCAGGCCACCATCTACTGGAATCATGGCACCTGTTATATAACTTGCATCTTCTGATGCCAGGAACAATGCTACTTTAGAAATCTCTTGAGGATGAGCAAATCTCTTGATGGGAATTTCTTTTATCTTTTGATTTCTTTTTTGCTCATTTTCAGATATCTCTTTATTTATGTCGGTTTCTTCAATACCCGGAACAATTCCATTAACTCGTAGTCCGGTATCCGCTAATTCTAAAGCAACCGATTTTGTTATTGTTTCAATATGTGCCATTGAATCGGTATATGGATCAACGCCTGATTTTGAGGCTGTATATGAATCTGCTACAAATTGAGGTATACACCCCTGACAAGAGGAAATATTAATAATTGAACGATTTCTTTTTTGCGAATTTAGCATTCTTTTTACTGCGGATCTCATGCTTTGATATATGCCTTTTGTTCTTGCGTCTGCAAATTCAAACTCTTCTAATACAAAATAAGAGGATGCTTGTCTATTGGGTTCTTCTTCTTTGTCACCTGAATCAAATTTACTTGGTTCAATCATTACTTTTCCATTATTTATTAGGACATCGACACTGCCAAATCTATTTAATGCCTCTTCCATTAATTTTTCGCTAAAATTTTCATCCGAAATGTTTCCTACAAGATATGCAACTCTATCTTCATTGCCTATGGTAGTTGAAATATCTTTAGCGATCTTTTTTAACTCTAATTCATCTAGCGAATTCAATAAAATGGCGTAACCAGCTTTAGCAAAATCTTCTGCAATGGCTTTTCCAAATCCGTTATCTACCCCAATTAAAACAAGCACTCTGTTGTTATTGCCATTACTTAACATTATTATTATATGAACAATAAACTATATTATCTTTGATCGTTGGATAAGAAAGTACATTGTTGATCCTGTTTATCTTTATTGTCTTTTGATTTCTATATTAATACTGCCCAAATCTATTTAATTTTTTGCAATTTTTTTATTATCTAATTGCCGGTACCATTCTTTTGTAATAAGAATTACTAATTTTTCTTATTTTGGGCTTGAATTTGTTAAAGCAATTTCTATGATACATATGTTTGCATATTATTTGATTTTTCTTGTTACCTTATGCATCAGTTATCACTATTATCATCTTTTCTAAACTATGATCTCCAATTATTTGAGCATTGTTCTCTGTTTAGTCAGTATCAGGTACATCTAAATTAAATAATGCCTTTATCATAGATCCTCTTTAGAATCTTATAAATTGCAATACCGGTCCTAATCTTCATCGTATAAATTTGAACTAAACAATGCCTTTTTCTAGTTTGTTATGCTCTTTCTTTTTGTTTCTATTCCTTCTTTAAATTTTGATAACAGTCTTTTTAAAATATCTAAATTTAAATCATTGGTTATAAAACCACCTCCTTGTTGACCTGCAAACTTGGAAGTGTCTAATTTTATATTGGGAATATTTGGAGAGATTTAGGTGTTTTTTGTTTTGGTGGATAATTTAAATTCCCTTATCCTGAAATACTCTCCTTTAAAGGTAATCTATACTTCTGCCTTTAACTTTTTTATAATGTGTATTGTTTCCTTTAGTTTTTGAACCTTGAATAGAACACCATTCTTTTCCTGAGGTAACTTTGTTAGATCTTCTGCCAGTAATAATAAGGTGGCTATCGAATTCTATATACGATCCTTATTATTTCGCTAAATATTTATTTATGTAGCCTAAAATTAGTTATGCGAGACGTTAGTAGAAATGTTATTTCAAAAGATATTGACGTTGAAATTTCGGAAATTATTGATGGGGTATATAGAATAGCAGGTTTTGAGCCTAATTTTGGAATTACCTTTAATCAATTTTTAATTGTTGATGAGCGACCAATGCTCATCCATACTGGACCGATTGGTATGTACAGGAAAATAGAAGAAAAAATAAAAGAAGTAATTTCTTTGCAAAAACTGAACTATGTGACATTCTTACATTTTGAAAGTGATGAATGGGGGGGAATGGCATTTCTTGATTCTGCAAATGCAAAGTTGGTTTGCAGTGATCTGAGTTCAAAATTGAATTTGACGGGTTGGTATGATATTCCATTGGATCATATAGCATGTTGGGATAACGAAGTATTAAAAACTGGTAAAAAAAGTTTTAAATTTATAATGACACCACATGTCCATCACTGGGATAGCATGATGGTATTTGAAGAAACTACTAGATCTCTTTTTCCATCCGACTTATTCATTCAGCCTGGCAAAAACAAGGCTGTTATAGAAGAGGATTTATCTGACAGTATGATTCAACTCTATCAAGGTGCTGGAATATTTGCAAGTGAAGAGCCGGTTCGACAAACTACCTCAAGGCTATTGAAATTGTCACCGCAGATGGTGTTTCCTATGCATGGCTCATGTCTTGATGGATCTGTTTTTACAAAATATACTGATGCAATAATGAACAATAAATTTGCATATTCTGGGCTTTTGTTAGGACAACCACTAGAGCAGTTATAGATAATGATCAACTTTATATCGAAATTAGTCGACAAAAAGATCTTTCTTTAGTAAAGAAATAGATCTTAAACTATTGTATTTAATTCAAACAAATTATACTTTATTTTCCTATTATTACATCTCAAACAGATCGGATTATTATATCTCTGGTTGTATAATGAAATTAGTTTATTTTTAAAGTCTTTATTTTAATCATTTATTCCGATATCTTTTACTTTATCATTTACTGTTTTAACGAACTTTTCTGGATCTATTGGTTTTTTCATTATATCTGAAGGCTTTACTTCAGAATAAATACTTGCCAATTCTTTTACAGCATCTAGTGCGGTCATAAAAATGATTTTAATTGATGGATTTAGAATTTTTAATATTTGATATAACTGTATTCCATTAATTTCTGGCATTCTAATATCGATTATTGCAAGTTTGTAATGTGATTGATCTATGTCTGAAAGATGCTTTAATACAGTCTTTGAATCGGAGAATGTTTTTAGATTTCTGTATCCTTCTATTTTCAATAAAAGGTGAAATGACATTAATAAATCCTTTTCATCGTCAACTAAAATAATAGGCATATTGTAAAGGGTTTTTTGTTTGTATATGTCAAATTTATCTTCTTTTTCATTATTATTAGAGTCTATTTCTTTATCTCTATCTGTTCCGTTAATCTCTGTCTCCTCTCCAACAGCAAAGTTGCTGCTATTGCCAATACTTGCATTTTCTTTGCTTTTTGTAAGTATCCAAGAGTCTACGGTTGTTTCTTCATCCTGAACTTTGAGAAGAATGTTTTTGGTGGAAGTGTCTTGGTAAACTATTATTTTGTTCTCTGGATTCAATGGAATGATTTTTTTAACTTTTTTAGTCAATGTTAGACGCGAGTGTTTATCCACCGTAAGGACGTCTATTGGTGATAATCTATCTTTGTTTATTAAAATATTTATGACTGATGCTTTGGAGGTTGAAGAGTCTTGCCTATTTTTAGCATTGAAACGCAATTATATTTATAATCGTATCTAACTTATATTAATTTAATTGTTTGTTGTAATTCTAGATCAAAATAATTGTTGTTTTTAAAAAAATGTGATTGTTTGTAATTTTAGAGTGATAGAATAGGATATCATTTAATAGTTCTATTATGTGGATAAATTGGCCAAATATTTTAAGTCCAAAAAAGAATTGATGTTTACATAAAATAAACCTAG
>JBQCGN010000055.1:0-5443 GCA_051955655.1 Candidatus Nitrosocosmicus sp.
CATGAAGTCATCAAACAAAATACAAGTTTCATTAAAGGATGTAAGAAAGATTGTAAAAGAATATTCAATTAAATTATAATTTAAATTGCATACAGATATGAATAACAACAATAGTAACAGTAAAAGAATCAAATGTAAGAAAATTGTTGGCGGAATAACAAAAGGAAAAATACAACTTTCAGAAAAACCGATAAATTTTCTTGCAATGTTAAACGTAAAAACAGGTCAAATAAGTGATTCAAACCATATGTTAAACAATCAATCTTTAAAAGGGAATATCCTCGTTTTTCCAAATGCTATTGGAAGTAGCGTTGGAGCATATACAATTTTCTCACTTAAAAAAAATAATACTTGTCCGAATGGAATAATATGTACAAATTCAGTTGATATTACAACCGCATCAGGTTGTGCAATAACAAATATTCCTTTAGTATACATAAAAGATAAAGAAATCAAAGAATTCATCAAATCTTATAATATCATAGAGGGAAATAAAGAAATAATACTTGATGCCGATAACGGAAATTTAATTTTTGACACAGATAACAAATCTATATAATCAACATTCACTCAAAGAATATCTCTCGACATATGGCTTTCGATGGGCGAACTGACCATTAAGATGGAATGAAGATAAAAGTCCATATGTCGAGATTGATATTTAAAACACAAGAAATCAATATATTAAAAAATACATACAAAACATTTTTGTATAATTCATTTCTAATCAGAATATTGGTAAAAGTTTGTCCAGAGTGTGGAGGAGGTTTAAGTTTAGACCCCATTACAAAAAATTTTATATGCAGAAGCTGTGGGCTTTATGCTCCACGAGAGAAATTTGACGAATTACATGAAAAACTTAATAGATCTTTTGATAAAAACGAGAAAAGAGACGAATATCTAGAGTGGTGGCAATCATCCAAAAAAGATAAAAAGACTAATTTTTAACACAATATCATATCATTTAGTATCCAATAAGGAAATCATTTTACAAACAGAACAGAACTCATTGTTAGTAATATTTCCACATTTCGAACAAGTTTTTTTTAGATATCTAGAGTGTTGTATCCCATCTGCAGGAAAACCTTGAATAATTTTGGATATTTTATTTATTGAATTAAAACAGTTATATTTTATTCCAGGATGAATCTTTTCTAAGTCATTGAAAATTTTGCGAAAATCAGATCTAATGCTTTCATTCATGTAAGGGCATTGTTCTGTCTGAAATTCAACTTGGGTATTAAATGCATAGAAAACAATCTCGTTTTCATAAATTTCTATGAATGGTTTTATTTTTTTTAATCCAGTATCATATTCTATAGGAACTGGATACATCCATCCAATCCTATCAATATCGCCCGAAAACAGATTTATCATAAATGTTTGAATAAAATCATCTAGATTATGTGCAGTAGCTAGAACATTAGCACCAACTAGTTTAGCGCCAACATCAAGTGCTCTTCGTCTAAATGTTCCACACATTGAACATGAACTAATTTTATTTGATGGTCTGTCGTCCATTGCAGCATCCATACTTTTGCCAAAGAGATCCTTGTAACTAAATATCTTCAATGGAATTTTAATTTTCTCACAGTGGGTTTTCACTATATTGATGGATTCGTCTCGATATCCTTCTATACCCTCATCTATAGTTATTGCTACAAGGTCATTGTGATTATTTTTCTTTAATATTTTTTGTAAGACACATAAAAGCGTAAGACTATCTTTCCCTCCAGAAACTCCAACAGCTATACGTTCTCCGTATCTAATCATAGAATATTTTGAAATTGCATGTAATGTTTTATGTTCAATAGAAAATAAAAAACATGATTTGCATAGAGTTTCTCCAGAATATGCTCTCTTAAATACACTATGATTTAATTTGCATTTGCTACATATAGCTAACAATATTGATAAAAGATAAGTATTAGAGAATTTAAAAGTTTAAATTAAAAATAAAAATAGTCTTTATATTTTTATATTATATTCTATTTGTAAACGATTTTGCAAATGACATCCATGCATCAAAAGCATTTGTACTATATTCATTAAAAGTGTCCAGTGCTTTATGATAAATCTTTAAATTTTCTCTTGTATTATCAATGGTATCAAAGTTATAGTTATTTCCAGCGTAAAATGCTTTAATAAAATTATCGATATTTTCATTGGATCTCTTAAATAATTGCTGATAAGTTTCTGTGGGCTGAGATTGTGATGCATTTACTATTTCTTTTATTATCTTTTTTTGGTAGGAAATAGTCTTATTTGTCGTATTAATAGCCGAATTAATAGTATCCCATTGAAAATCAGAAACTGACTGATAAAATCTAGGTAAAATATTTCTATAACCTTCAAACGATTTAACAATGTTATCACTTATTGCATCTAAAGTTTTTTCCAATGTTTGTTCGGTCATATTCATATAACTACTGGTACTATCGGTACTATTAGCATTACTAGAGTTATTTTGTTGGCTCACACATACTATGAATTAACATCCTTTATAACCTTTCCATTAAAGAGTATATAATTCCTTTTAAAACCATCAAAATAAATTGAAAAAAATTAAAGTTTAGCTCCGCAGTTACCACAGAACTTTGTATTTCCTGCTGGAGCACCACAATTTGTACAGAAGCTGCCTGAACTACCAGAGCTAGTGCCATCGTAAGATGTTTCAATGGGTCTCTTCTTTTTGCCTGCAGTGCTAGCAGCAAAGAATGCAGCAGCTACACCACCTATGACTACAGCAATAATAATTATCATTATTACAGTATTATCAATATTGGTTCCAAACATTGCAGTTCCTGAACCATACGCACCCACTTGTTTAGCATTGGCAATTTTTTCTTTTGCTAATTTAAGCTGTTCCTCAAGGGTTACTCCACCTGAAGGTCCTGCACCTGCATATTGTGCAAATGCAATATTAAGAGCAGGTAATACAACTATAGCACCGAGCACCAATGAAAAAGCCGCCATCATTAAATGAGCCTTGTTCATATTAAAATTTACTCAAATAGCAATTATATAACTTTTATGTTAAGTTAAAATAATAACATTTAAGATGTCTAAATTTTTATATTAATATATAAAATGGCACGAACTCATGCTCATACACATGGAAAATCCCATACAAATAGACCTACATCTAACAATGTGCCTTCATGGGCAATTCCAAGTCAAGAAATAGTTTCAAAGATAGTAGATTTCGGAAAGGATGGATTAACTGCGAGTGAAATTGGTCTTAGACTGAGAGACGAATTTGCAGTACCATTAGTAAAACCAATTGTTGGAAAAACAATTACTCAAATCCTAGAAGAAAACAATTTGGCCAGAGATATGCCAGAAGATTTAGAAAGACTTGTTAGAAAGGCATTAGGATTACAAAAACATTTGAATAATCACAATAGTGATAAGAGACATGTAAGAGCGCTTGAGTTAATAGAATCAAAGATTCACAGATTATCGAGATACTATAAGAAAAATTCTAAAATACCTCAGAATTGGAAATACAAATCAGTGATTGCAAAATTAGAATAATATTATGGAGGTAAAAGATCTCAAAATTCAGTTAACTATTAAAAGTCAAAAATTATTAAAAGAAATAGAAGAAAAAAAAGATATTTTTATTTATGCCAATAAGACTGTCGATGGATTAATTAGCGCAGCCATTATTCTGAGATCTGTTTTTAATAATGCAGGGAATGCAACTATAAGGTGTGTTTCTGAAGGTAAGATAGAAAATTCAATAGAGGAAATATTTAATGAAAAACATGATTTTTATATTTTTACAGATTTTGACACATATGTCATTGATATCATTGAGAAAATATTTGATAAATTCGATAATTATTTATTTATAAATACCGATTTAATGACAAAACCAGTTAGCAAGACATATGAAAAAATAATAAATCCGTGGCTGTTTGAAATAAAAGGGCATGAAGAAATCAATTCTTCAGGACTAGCTTATCTTTTAATCAGAAATTTCGATAGAAACTCAAATAAAATGTCCTATCTACCAATTATTTCTGCTATTTCAAAAAATCAGGATATTGGTGAAGATAGAACCTTAGTTGGACTAAATAACGAAATATTACAAACAGCTTTAAGATCTTATATCATAGAGCAAAAGAAAAGGCTGGACATCTCTTATATAGAAAATGTACCCTTAACAAAGTGTTTAGAAAACAATACAGTCCATTATATAAAAGAAATAACATGGAATAACACAACTAGTTCAAAAATAATTAGAGATTCTCAGATCCAAATTAATGATGAAGAGGGGAAAATCAAGTTATTCAAAGAATTAGATGAAAAAGAATCTATGAGAATTTATGAATCCATATTGAGATTCATGGAAGAAAACACAAAGTTAAATAATGATAAAATAGTCAAAGAACTCCTTTTTGGATATAGCTATATCTTAAATAACGAAGAAGATGAAGGCTATTTGAAAAATGCGAAATCTTTTGTAAAAGTAATTGATCTGTGCATCAAAGGAGAAAAAAATGCACTTGCTTTATCAATATGCCTAGGCGATAGGGGATCGAAAATACTGAATGACATCCACGAACTGTTAATAAATTACAACAGTTTTATAAAGAAAACAAGTTCCCGACTTTTTAGTGAAAAATGGAGATTTTATGATGATCGAAAAACAGTATTTATCAATGGAGAAGGAATAATTGACCCATATAATGTCAATTCATTTATTTTATTTCTCGAAAGATCAATTTCATTTGCAGACAGGCTAATATGTTTGAGAATAATTGATTCGGAAGAGTATTATAAGATCATATTAACCAAGACAAAGTTCTGTAACATAGATTTGGAAAATATGCAGGAAAAAATAAAAGAAATTACAGACAAAGAAAACACAAAGTTAACCGATACAAACAAAATTGAAATTAAAATTTTAGCTAGCAATTTAGAAGACTTTTTATCAAATATAAAAAAAATAATTATGAACGAACATGTTTCCTAACCTTAATATTAATACTACCATTAAAATAAAATGTAAGGACGATAAAGAGTCAAAATCAATTTATGATTCATTATTGCCAGATAATAAAGATTTTCCAAAAAATTTAGAAATGGATATGGAAACACGAGGGTCATTGTTTTCAATCAAATTAAAATTTATCTCAAGTTTTGAAAAAGAAAATAGTATCGATACTTTATCAAATACGATAGATGAGATAATGGAGCATATAGGAATTGTAAAAAATGTGATTGGAAATGATTGATCCGAGAATTCTAAAAGAAAATCCTGAAATAATTAAAGAAATGTTAGAGAATAGAAATATGAACCTGTCGATAGACGAGCTTTTTAATTTGGACAAAAAAAGACGTCATATGACAACAGAACTGCAAAATCTATATCACCAAAAAAATTTAATCGCCAAAGAGATAGCAAAAAAAAGGAAAAAAAATGAAGAAACAA
>JBQCGN010000056.1:0-2910 GCA_051955655.1 Candidatus Nitrosocosmicus sp.
GTCGTTCATCAACTTGTTATTTGATTGCTTACCTATGACCGATTATCCAAAAAGCCACTACTTTTCAAATCATTCACCGGATTTTCAGTACAACAGTTTGATAACATCTACAATGAAGAGATAACAAAAAGATATGATAAACATGAGATTCAACATTTATCATCCGCCAAAAGAGATATTAGAGAAAGAAAAATCGGAGCGGGAAGACCTTTCAAACTGGATTTAAAAGACAGATTTGTAGTGCTTTTAGTCTATTATCGCCTTTACATAACTTATACTCTAGCGGGCTTTCTATTTGATTTGGATCAAAAGAGCAACATTTGCAGGTACATTCAAAAGATAGATAGAAAGATTGGTAAGACAATGCCTATTGATTCCACAAAAGATATACAACATAACTAAAAGGCTCCGAACCCTTGATGAAGTTGAGAAATACTTTCCTGGCTTTCTTGTTTTCATAGATTGTACAGAACAACAGATTCCAAGACCTGTTGATAATAAAAGAAAAAAGATTTTGTATTCGATATAAAAAATTGATTAATAATAAATAATATGGATACCCAATAATTATCTACTATTGGAGATATTAAAAAATGCGTTTCACAAAACGAATTCGTCCCATTTAGTAGCGAATTCAATTATTAATTAATTATGCATTAAAACTGTTACTAATACAGATATCTAGTTTGGGTGGGAACCACTACAAATTTGTTTCTAATCTAGGTAGCAATCATACTAAAAAAGATTATAGGGTTAGAATTTGTATTTGACAATATAGATAAAGAATAGGTTTTGGTAGGATAGATAAATTCATTTTTGGAATCAGGTTTTGATAGCCTTTATTGTTAAACTTGGTATCTTTCTTCTTGTAATACTTCCGTCTTGTTGTTGTTCCAAATCCAAGTATGGTTTTTCATCAAGTATCTCTATATTCTTAAAACCTGCTTCTCTGATACTTTTGATATAATTCTCTTTTGTTAATGCACCATCAATACAGCTGCACCAGTTATCTGCATCAATTGAATTTACAGGAATTTCCTTATCTGTAACTAAATCAGAAATAACCATTTTTCCAACTTTGGGCTTTAAGATTCTATAAACCTCTTTGAATGCATTTGTTTTGTTTGAAGTTAAATTGATAACACAATTGCTTGTAACTACATCTGCGCTATTATCTTCCACTGGAACATTATTTTCAATATCGCCTTGCCTGAACTCTACGTTTTTGTATCCGTGTTTTTTGGCATTATCTCTTGCCTTTTGTAGCATTTCATCGGTCATGTCAATCCCAATTACTTTTCCTCTCTCCTTTACAATATTGGCAGATAAGAAAACATCTATTCCAGCCCCAGATCCAAAGTCTACAACGGTATCGCCTTCTTTAATATGAGCAAATTTTATTGGATTTCCGCAACCTACTCCCAAAATAGAGGATTCTGGTATAGATTCTAGGTCTTTAGCATCGTATCCAATATATTTGACAGAAGATAACAAGACGGCAGAGGAGTTGTCAATTATATTTGTGTTAATACTGTCACTACCACTGCTACTATTACAACAGGAATTTGATGATGAAGTTAATGGCATACAGCAAGAATCAGAATTTCCAACTAAAGCAATCTTGCCATATTTCTCTTTGACTTTTTCTTTTATATCTTTACTCATATCATAAGTTTCCAAAAGAAACTATTTAAATTGACAAGAGAAAAAAGAGAAAGTAAGTGTAATTGGAGAAACAAAAAGGGGACATAAAATTAGATGCAAAAGAGGATAATACAATAAAAGAATTAACAAAAGGATTGCCAATTATACAACAAGCCTCTTGCAATTTCCAAGGATATGATATTGATACTCTGATGAAAGAAACTTTACATCTAAGAAAGATGATAACAAAACGAGGTACCCTTGAGATTCTAATACCACTATGCTGTAACACTATTCCTGTTAGATATCAGGCATTCAGAAAATCCATGAAAGGCTTTAGCAGTAAAACATTGGCGATACGCTTAAAGGAACTTGAAAAAAACGGAATATTAAGCAGAAAATCATATAATAAGATACCACCTAGAGTCGAGTATACTCTGACTGATAAAGGGCAAGAGTTAACAGAGTCCATCATATCTTTGTTACATTGGATGAAGAAATGGTCTTCAGGTTAACTGCAATATTCTTAATGTAAATCGGTTAGATTCATTGCTAAATAGCACTATTCTATTTGTTGAAAGCGCGGTTTATTAATAAAAGAAGAAATCAGATTTTTTATTGCATGACAAATTGCAGAATTAAAACTGTTTTTGGCTTAAAAAAAAGATTTAAAATTGTTGAACCAGTGGATTCAGTTATTTAATTCATTTTACTATATAATAACATGTCCCTAACTATCACATTTGTATAATAATTGTTGTAATCGATGGTCAATTCATGCAAGTGTTTCCATTACTTGTTATCATTTGCCAGTATTATCATTCCCCAAAAAGTCTTTCGGTGATTCATCTAGAGCTCTATAACCGGTAGCAGCAGTATTAGTATGCTTTTGTGCATCCTCAATAAATGCTTTTGTAAGTTCATCTCTCATGACAGTTTTATTGTATGATTTCAATGAGCTAGTGCTATTAGTGCTGTTATTGCCTTGTGCAAAGACGTATGCAGATTTAATACCCATAACTAGCGTTGCAGTTATCAGGATCATTGCAAAAATGCAGGTTAGAAAAGTGATTTCAAATTTATTTGTTGAACTGAGAATCTCATAATTGTTTTTACTTTTCAAATATTTGCAGTAATATAAAGTTGTATAAATGTATTAATCTTCATGTACTAAAGATATAGAGGAATAATGGTATATAGATATTAGACTTGACTAGTTAATTACAAGGGCTATGGAAAAGAGAATGTAAAGTATTTGATGGAAAC
>JBQCGN010000057.1:0-2894 GCA_051955655.1 Candidatus Nitrosocosmicus sp.
TATCGAAAAACCACGATGATAAATCAACGGTCCGTCTTTCTTTTATATTGTATTCGGGTATAGTATATTATTGGGTAATTAATTTGGATTTTGTGTCTTGAGTGTCTTTAGTATAGCCTGCGATACATCTTCTTTAAATTTATACGTGCACTAGATATGATACAATTTCTAGTGGTGTACTACGACGCATTTGACTTACCCGTAAAAAGAAATAGTGTGTTTTTGCTATATAATTTCATCACTTATTAAGAATAAACCAGCCAACACCAACCACAATACTTAAATACTATTTATACGTATATATTAACTGTGAGTTAACAAGACTCGAACATGATTAATTCAAACCCCCGATCATCTTATATAAAAAGATTGACGGGCAAGGCTGCAATATGCGTTAAAGACAAAAGACAAGGAAGGAAAAATTTGGTAACACATGGTTTGAAAGATAGTGATAAAGTGTTGTTATTAGTTATCTGGTCGTATTAAATTAGAGACTTGTGCATTATGAGGCTTTCTACTTTTCTAACTGCTGTGGTTTTTGATGCTCTTACAAAGAAAAATTGATCCATTTTTAAAATTGACATGCTTGTGGTTGATGTTATCGTGCCTCTTCCACCTGAAGAAACTTTTGGATATCTTTTACTTGTATTTAATAAAGATGCGTTAAAACGGTCGATTACAAAAGACCATGACTATTTCAAAAATGATATCAATATGATCATTTTATATTTTGGTTCTATTACAACCCATCATAACCAATATCTCTAGGACCACTTTTGATCAACGTTTTGTCTGGGATAACTTCGTCAATCTTTTTTCATGTGGCTAAAAGTCCCTTTGGAACATATTTCTGAATCTATTTCTAGATGAGACATTATTTCTCCGATAGTGGACAAACCTTTGTAACATTTTGTAGTATTTCCATGAGGTATTCGATAAAGATATAGATAATGAGCAACATCTTTTAATTTTGTCCTTTGTATTTGATACTCCCTTAAGAATTATAACCAATATACAGATATAGCTTTTTCTTAAGTTAACAGTTAATAATTTATATGTAAAGATTAATCATAATAAACAACTTTTTTGCCTAAATCAGTTCAATGATACTAAATATTCTCTAAAGTGAACCACCACTATCTAATCTTCATTGTGCTAAAATATAATGGGTATTTAGACAAGATCAAATACAAGGATGGAATGCAATATCAAGTTGAGTTTTAAGACGGATGATTTTGGTTTTGCATATCTTGTAAAAATAAGTCCATTTTCATTATTTTGAATGACCTATTAAGATAATTTTGTAGATGGTAAAGGAATCTTTCAGATAAAATTACTGTGGTTATTTACTATTTCTTATACAAAAGACAAAGAAATTGATAATCTTTTAAGATATCTGGCAGAAGCCCATATTCCCTACTATAGTTTAATGAACTATTAATACGGGACGGTTGGCCTTTTCTGATACATTTCTTGAAATACTACCAAGTGTCTTAACCTTGGAAACTCCACCTAAACCAATGTTTCCAATGACTATAATGTTCACTTTTTCATTGTTTGCAAAATCAATAATGTTATCTGAAATTGAACCACCATTACCTACAAGGATTTCGGTTCTTATTTTAATGTCTTTTGTTTCATATTTTTTTTTGATTTCAGATAGTTTTAGAATCCATTCTGATTTAATTGCTTCATTCATTTCATTGATGAAATCAGTAAGAGAAATAGGTTCACCTGTTTTTACTGATTTCATCTGTTTTTCAAATCCTAAAGGAATGTGAAAATGTGGAATGACATTTAATATTATAATTTCTTTATTGCTGTTTTCAGAAATAAACTGCTTTTGTAGTTTTACTGCATATTCTAATGCATTTTCTGATTGCTTTGAGCCATCAATAGGGACTAGTAGTTTCAATAATTATCAAATATTTTATATATATATTTTATTTTTATATTTTTACTGGCTATTATCTTTATTAAAAAATTTTTTAATATTCTTTGAATTGCTGTCTCAAATAGTCGATCTTTTATATTATTGTCAAGTTATTATATTTATAGAGAATTAGCCTAAACCATGAGATTGTTATCTAACTATTGTTTCTATCACTGGAATATTTATAAGTTTTATTTTTTTAATCTTGTATTATATTTGTCAAATGTATGCCAACCGATTTAATTAATTTGTTTTTGAACCTGATCAAGAGCATTTTCCTTTATTAATGCCTTATTCTTTTACCATTATCTTGTCATGATTAATTGAAAAATCTTCACATATTTGTCTAATTTCGTTACATATCATTAGGTTTGAAAATAAAATGCATATCAATGAAAAAATATTTGGATAATATTCTCAATACTTGTTGTTTAATAAAATACATTATAATTTAATTTTATACTAATAAAATTCATTGCTATTATAAAATATATTTTTGAAATCTTAATTGAACCTTTATCTATATCTGAATGCAAAAAGTATTTTTACTTGTAAACCAATTTAATGTATGGAAAATGGACAAATGAAAAAGATATTGTTATTATCAATGTCTTTGTTTTTTTTTGCCACAGCTGTTTTTGTATCTAATTTAAATAGCAATATAGTATATGGTCAAACAAATCAAACAAAGGTAACCTTGAAAATCCAAGACCTTTCAGTTGCAGGAGTTCCTACAGGTGTAACAGAAATACAAGGAAAGGCAGTTAATAATAGTACTTCTAATGTGAAAGATGTAGTAGTAAACATGACCTTTTATGATAAGAAAGGTACTCTTCTTAACAAATTTGAGAGAAATATAACACCAACTGCATTTGTACTTAAACCAGGAGAATCCCATCCATTTAATTTCTCAGAATTAGTTTCCTTCTCTAGAATAGGCACATCCAATGTTACTGCAGTT
>JBQCGN010000058.1:0-6109 GCA_051955655.1 Candidatus Nitrosocosmicus sp.
GACCAATTTATTTCAAAAATATTTTATTGTAAACTGGATATTAAATTTAACAAATATAAAAATTATCGAATGAAGTAAAAAAAATAATTAACCTACTTATTGAGGATAAGACTTGCTTGATGGCAAATCATTTTAAAAAATGTAAATATAGTTGGAGGAGAAAAACAAGTTATGAGTGGTACATATAAACTTCAAGAAATTGGCACAATAGAACCTAAAGTCAAACTTGTAGGTATTTCAAAAGACGATAAAACGGATGTGAACTTTAAAGATCCAGACCAAAATTTTGACGACAATACCACCAAATTGAGTTTTATCCAAACACCTCATATAATAGAAATAGGAAAGAGATTCTCAAACGAGTTGGGAAGATTGGAGTATATTTTGTGTGAATACGATAAATTCAAATTATTTGATTTACCTGCTGAAGATAAAATAATAACCTTTGTAACTTCAAGGGATGCAGATAACGAGCAAATTGTAAAGACAGTATCTGAATATACAATAAACCCCAACAAAGAAACAAATCAGGAATTTGTAGGTGACCGTACGAAAGATTCTAGTGGTGGTGGTGGCAGATATGATAATTCGTTGCAAAATTTTATTTTAAACTACATTCAATATATGAAAGAATTTACAATTGCTTCAATCCAAATGAACGAAAAAACCTTAAAATCATTTTGGAAAAAATATAATGCAAACACAAGCTAGTATTGCTTGAATACTAATCAATTTTTTTAATTTAGGTGTATTGATTTGATCAAGTCAAAGTAATACTTTTCCATTCAGGTAACAGATAAAAATTTAAAAAGTAATCTCCAACAGACACACAATCTTCTTTTGCTATACAGCAGGATTTTGGGGCAATCAATGATATAACCGGGAAACTATTTTTTACCTTTCTAGATAATTTAATCAGATTGGTTATCTCATAACCTCGTATTTTAGGGATTTTTGTGCTAGATTTTATCTGGATTAACCAAATAGATCCATTTTTTATTGCAACAATATCTGATGGACCTCTGCTACCCTTTGAAAAATAAACATCCCATTCTTTGGATTTCAAATATAATCCAACCAAAAATTCTGCATCACGACCAAACCTACTATATGAATAAAACAACAAATCAATAAGCAAAAAAAATATATAAATTTCTTACTTTAAAATATTATATAATATTTCCAAAAATTCTCTTTATATAGATGATTTGAATTTTAAAAAAAATGGTAAAAAGAGGGCTATTTATTGGTAGATTTCAGCCATTACATAACGGACATATGAATTCGATTAGATATGGTCTTGAGAATGTGGATGAGCTAGTAATTGTTATCGGAAGTTCAGATAAAAGCTATGAATTCAAAAATCCGTTTACTGCAGGGGAAAGAATGGAAATCATAAAAGAGGCTATAAGTAAAGAAATCAATAAAGAAATATTACAGAACATATATCTTGTTCCTGTTCCAGATATAGGTATTCATAAATTATGGACTTATAGTTTAGATTTACTAGTTCCAAGATATAGCACAGTATTTACCAATGATATATTTACAACTATGTTATTTAAAGAAAGGAGAATTGAAACAATTCATCCCCCCTTAATCAATAGAGAAAATCTTTCAGCAACAGAAGTTAGGTATAGAATTGCAAATGATAAAGATTGGAGAGATTTGGTATCCACACAAACAGCAAAGATTATTGAAGAAATAAAAGGAATAGAGAGGATAAAGGAAATAACCACTTTAAAGGTTGATCATCATTAAAAATAATAAAAAATTAATTTAAATCAAATTATTAATTTTATAATTGCTAATAATAGATGGATCTACAGGTGAAGGAGGAGGTCAGGTACTTCGTAGTGCATTAACAATTTCAACTGTAATTAAAAAGTCAATAAAAATAATAAATATAAGAGCAAAAAGAAATAAGCCGGGTCTGAGACAACAACATGTTACAGCAGTAAAAGCATTATCAAAATTATTTAATTTTGATACAGAAAATGTAGTTTTGGGTGCCGAATGGATAAGCATAATTTTTGATAAAAACAACAATAATAATCAGAGGGTTATTGAATTAGATCAAAAAGGATTAGAAATAGATATCGGAACTGCAGGGAGCATTTCCTTATTGTTACAGACATTAATTCCTACAATAGCAATATCAAATAGAGAAATTACAATCCAACTGACAGGAGGAACTGATGTAAAATACAGTCCAACAATAGACTACGTAAAACATGTTGTAAAGGAGGCATATAGTAAAATTGGGATATTTTTTGATATAGACATAATAAAAAGAGGATTTTATCCAGTGGGCAATGGAATAGTTAAAGTAAATATTCATAAATCAAATATTCTAAAACCAGTCGATTTTTGTAATTTCAAAGAATTTAATCCTCAGATACAGAGTATTGTAGGCAATTTGCCAAAGCATATCAGCGACAGGCAGATAAGTAGTGCTTTATCAAATTTAGAAAAAAATGGAATTAGGTGTGATAAATACAAATCTTCAATTGAAAATTCAGCAAGTCCAGGCTCATCCATTTTAATCCATAGCGTTTCTGATTCCGGAATCTATTTGGGTGCAGACGCAATAGGAGAAAAAGGTGTAAAGGCTGAAACAATAGGATATAATGTATCAAAAAAGTTTATAGAAGAATTTAAAGTTCACTCTTGTATAGACCATCAGTTAGCAGATATGCTAGTATTACCACTTAGTTTTGTCAAAGAAAAATCAAGATACAAAACATCGAGAATTTCCAATCATCTTTTAACAAATTTGGAGATAATCAAAAAGATGAACGGCATGGAGTATAAAATAGATAAGATATCAGAAAACCAAGCGTTTATTGTAACAATAAACGGATCTGAAATCATTTAAAAAATTTTTTTGTTTCACCTAATGTCACCATATTTACAGGATCAACCTTTACAACCATAGGTAAATTAGAAACGACTTTCCCTATTGAAAGGCAGCTGCGATTAGACAGGGTTTTAACCAAAGATTTAATTGTTGGACTATCGAGTAACGAAACTTTGGATATTTTTTCTAAATCTGCATCATTCGTAAAATTAAATAAAAAGATATTATCAACTTGTCTATATATGGTATCGTTTAGTGCATCTGGCTGATTTGTAATAAAGGTGGTATAGATACCAAAATGCCTCATTCTAGTTATTAAATCTTCCCAGTAAGTGTCTCTAATATATAAATGAGCCTCTTCTGCAAATATAAAGATAGGCGGAATCAAAGACTTTTCCAATAAATCTATTAATTTGTTCATTATTAATTCAACAATCATACGTCTAACAACAGGAGAGCTTTTACCCATATTGATTATCATACCAGCACCCTTTTTCTTTGTCTTTATCAATTCTTCAAATTCAAATCCTTTCTCATTAGGATGTTGGAAAGAAAAAAGACGTGATGAACTTATAGTATGAAATCGTGATAATAAAGCATCTCTTACTAGCTCATTAATGTTCCAGGTGTTAAAAGCGTGTCCTAGTTCATCTAATCCTAAGCTTTTTTTATTCTCAAGTAAATCCCATATCCTAAAAAACTCCCTGAGAGAGGCAGCAGGCATATCAAGGGCATTTTTTAACATATTTGAAATAGATGGTTTACCACAATATTTTAAATCAAATTTCAATCCTTTTCAAGGTTCTAGCAATAGTAGCCTTTCATTAATAGATGATGGTTTACCATCATTATTTAACAACAATCCACTATACTCATTATTTAAATCAAATACAACCACATATGCCCCATACTGAATTAAAAATTTGATTAATATTTTTGAAAGATGCGATTTGCCTGTTTCTTTTTTCCCCGTAATTATATTTAACTTGCCATCAAGATCTTCAGCATATATATCGAAAGCCTGATTATCAGTACCTGATTTACCAATTGATATTGGGTAATTCACATTTTTTCTTGTCAAAGATCTAATTTCAGAATAGCTTATTTTTACAATTTTAGAAGTAACCCTTGATGGTACCCAATCCACATCAGCAGAAAAGTTATCGAATTTATCAATTGAGCCCCTGATTTTAGTTCTTAATAATCTTACGTCTTTTATTATTTGAGAAAGATTATTGATTTCAAGGGGATCGAAAATCTTCTCTGAGCTATATTTACCAATAACTTCATCCTTAATTATTTCATCCACAAGCGATTGAGATGAGAAATATTCCTCTTCGTAAATTTGAACAAGTAGTTTTTTATTTACATTAAAATCTTCAACAACGAAATAATCTCCTTTATTTACAGAATCACTAGTCACAGCAAGCAATATTATTTCATCTCCATTTTTTGATAAAATCTTCATTTCCAAATAGATCCTAAGACAGAGCTTCTAACATTTTCATTATAAAGTTCCTTTATGAAGTAATTTGATTTTATAAAACTTTGAATACTAGATAAATCAGTATTTGAAAAAGTCGATACATGATGAGAAAGTTGTAAAGTACTAGGATATCCATTTGTGATAAATTCGTTAAAAAGCAGAATTCCAAGTGATTCTGCAATTCCACCACTACTACCATCATCACCACCTTCAAACATCACCAAATCTGCCCTTAAAATACTAGAATATCTATTCTCATCAAATTTTATTAATACGTGTTCCCCATATATTCTACGAATTATACTTGAAATAATTAAATTGATATTTATAAATGAAGGTTGTTGTGCGTTTAACAATGGATAAGAAAAATATTTTAAAATCTTTATTTTGGTATTTTTACTAACACCAATTACGAGGTTTTTATTAATTACTGAATTTTCTATTATTTTTAATATAGAATAAAAACGATTTTCAAATATAGAATATTTTAACGAGCCATCAATAAGTATAACTGAATTTGAGATAGTTTTAGACAGCCAGTATTGAATATATCTTTCAAAATTAACCCTAAGGAATTTTTTAGCATAATCATCGTTGTATAACAGTAATTTTAACACGTTTTGATCCAATTGAAAATTTTTTAATGTATCTTCGTTTAAATAAAATAAAAATGGACCAATCTTAAAGTGAGTAACAGGGCATCCTCTGAAAGAAACACAGGTGGAGCCCTTTATTGCATATAATCCCCCGTCTTCTACTTCTGCAATTTTGATGCAACTTGAATCAATTCCAAACACAAATTTCTCTTTTTCAACAATATCTATTTTATTAACCTTAACTTGATTATATTTATCAGAGCGCATATCCCAATTTTGTATCGGTATTCCACTATCATCTTCCCCTACAAAAACCAATTTCTTATTCTTTAATAACTTTTTATAATCTTTACAAAAAAGCGAGTTATTGAAATTATTAAACAGTAATTTTTTAACATCGTCGAGGTTCGATTGTAATTGTTGAAAATTTAATTGATTGTTCATCTTGTTCAACAAGAACATCGATGCTAATAAATGTTGTTCATGATGAACAACATGAACAGCAATAACTTTATCAGTCAGAATTCAATATAAAAAGTAAATGAATGAAGCAGTATCGAAACTGTCCATTGAAACAAAAATAAAACTAAAATATAATGAATGGGAGGTGGAGATTTCCTGCGCAGAAGATAAAGTAAAACAGGTAGTAGAGAATGTACTATCAGGAATAGATATTGCTTCATCCTCTAATACAAAAATAGCAAATGAAATTGAAATATAAAGTAATTAATTAAATAATATAAAACAAAAATATGATTCAAACGACAGTAATAACAAGTATTTTATTAATAACCTTAATCAGAGAAGGAATAATATTTCATTAAAAGAATTAACTAAAAATGGCAATACATGTAGAAGTCTAATAGAAAAGATTTTTTATGAAAAATATTTTGAAAAAGAAAAGTTATTAGGAGAAGTGCATGAAGAATTATCCAGAATGGGATATAACTACGATAGAACAGCAGTTTCCCATTCATTAACCGATATGGTTAGAGAAGGGATTTTGACAAGAGTAGGAACGCTAAGAAATTATAGATACATTCAGAAAAAACCATTATTTGAAAAATAACATAATGTTATTTTGTATTGATTTTCTTTGTTATAGCATTGTTCAACCAACTAATACCTACAGTAGTAATTCCATAAACTACAACTTCTAACTGATTT
>JBQCGN010000059.1:0-8863 GCA_051955655.1 Candidatus Nitrosocosmicus sp.
TACGACGCTTTACCTGAGCCTGAAAAAGGAATTTTGGATACTGCTAGATCAATTAGAGAAGATTATCTACAGCAGAGTGCTTATGACGAAGTCGATACTTATACATCCATTAAAAAACAATATCTTATGTTATCCACTATACTGGAATTCGGTAGAATGGAGTCAGATGCCATAAAAAAAGGTGTTCTCTCATCTAAGATAGGTGAATTGGACGCCAGAAAATTAATATCAAAGATAAAATGGACCAAGGAAGAAGATGTAGAACAATTGGTCAATGAAATTAGAATAAATATGGCTAATCAATTTGAAAAGTTATTAACGGAGGTAGGAGGTAGTTAAATGTCTAAAGTATCTTTTAAATCACTTTCAAAAATAGCTGGTCCTCTAATATTTGTAGAGGGTGTTAGGAATGCAGCATATGGAGAAATGGTTGAAGTAAAACTTGCTAATGGTGAATTACGTGAAGGACAAGTACTTGATACTCGAGAAGGTCTTGCTATTGTACAGGTTTTCGGATCAACAATTGGACTTGGAACTAGCGGAACTTTGACAAAATTCTTGGGAGAGTCTGCTACTTTGGCAGTATCTGATGAAATGCTTGGTAGAACTTTTAATGGTCTAGGCCAACCACGAGATAATGGACCGACAATAGTGTCAAAACAGAAATTTGATTTAGTAGGTTCCGGTATAAATCCTTATTCTAGAGAGGAGCCATCAGAGTTTATCCAGACAGGTATGTCTAACATTGATGGAATGAACACTCTAGTAAGAGGTCAGAAACTTCCAATATTTTCTGGTTCTGGATTACCCCATAACCTTCTGGCGTCTCAGATTGCAAGACAGGCCAGAGTACTTGGAACATCTGAAAGTTTTTCTGTTGTATTTGCTGCTATAGGTATAACAAGTGAAGAAGCGAACTTTTTTGTAAAACAATTCGAAGAAAGCGGAGCACTTGGAAGAAGTGTTTTGTTTTTGAACCTGTCTTCTGATCCATCGATGGAACGTATTCTTACTCCTCGACTTGCTTTGACAACAGCTGAATTTTTAGCTTATGAACGCGAAATGCATGTTCTTGTAATTATTACAGATATGACAAATTATTGTGAAGCGTTGAGAGAAATTGCTGCAGCCAGAGAAGAAGTTCCTGGTAGGCGTGGATATCCCGGATATATGTACACTGACCTAGCGTCACTTTATGAGCGAGCTGGAAAGATAAAAGGCAGGAAGGGGTCTGTAACCCAAATTCCTATACTTGCGATGCCTGCTGATGATATTACTCATCCGATTCCTGATCTTACCGGCTATATAACCGAAGGACAGATAGTGATGAGCAGAGAGTTACATCGATTAAATATTCATCCACCTGTTGATGTGTTAACTAGTCTTTCACGATTAATGAATCAGGGTATCGGAAAAGGTCAAACAAGAGAAGACCATAGAAGTCTTGCTGACCAGCTTTACGCTACCTATGCCCAGGGTAAAGATGCCAGATCTTTATCTGCAATTGTGGGGGAAGAAGCGTTAAGTGATATAGATAGGAAATACCTTAGAATTGCAAATAATTTTGAGCGAAAGTTTGTTAATCAAGGTGTAGATGAGAACAGATCAATTGAACAAACACTTAATATTGGATGGGATTTATTGAGTGAGATTCCTGAATCAGAGCTGAAACGTATTAAACCTGAATTTATCGCAAAATACCGAACAAGAAAACCTGAAATGTCTGCGGAAGTGTGATGGATAAGAATGTCGTTATCTTCTAATATAAGACCTACACGGCTTGAATATATTCGTACAAAGCGCAGAATTTCTATTGCTCAAAAGGGATTAAAACTTTTAAAACTTAAAAGACAGGCCCTAATTCTTGAATTCTTCAACACTAATAAAACAGCTTCGGAATTACGAAGCAATTTACAGTCCGAATTGATAAAAGGATATGAGTCTATTCGAATGGCTGAAATGCTTGCTGGATCTATGAGGTTGGAAAACGAATCAATGAAAATACCTGAAATGGAAAATTTACAGGTGATGTCAAAGAGCATTATGGGTGTGCATATACCAAAGCTTATGGGTGGTCAGAGGCAGGTACTAGATGAATATTTGCTGGAGGTTCCGACTTCTATTAACGAGGCTTTGAGATCTTTTGAGAAAGTTCATAAAATTGTATTGGATGTAGCCGAGAAAGAAACTGCATTAAGAAAACTTTTATATGAAATTGAAAAAACAAAGCGCAAATCCAATGCTATAGAAAATGTATTTATTCCAAAGTTAATGTCTGCAGTAAAATTCATTACATTTAGACTTTCAGAAATGGAGCGTGATACATTCATAATGTTAAAGACCGTAAAGCGAAAGATGGGTGAAAGAGAAGCTGAGGAAGAACAACAGCAACTTTTACAGACTTCAGCAGAATCACAACAACAACAACAACAAAAGCAAAAACAAGTAATTTCTTTAGATGTGGAGCGTGATGTTATTTGAATAATACTAATAATGAAAGAAAATCTGAAAAAGCATTTTTTGTAAACGGCACTCAAAGGAGGTTTTATCTTATTACAAGGGCTTTTAAAATTGGTAATATCGCTGGAGCCGCCGTTTTAGTTGTTTTTATAGGAAAAACTTTGTTTGGGATATGAAAATGGCTAAATCTACAACAACTTCTACATCTTCTTCTCAAGAAGAGTATATTGAATCATTAAGACAAATTAAAGAGGTCGAAGATAAAGTACAGGTTGAAATCGATTCTTATAGAAAACAAGTCGATCAGGAATTAAGAAATTTAAATGATGATCTTAAAAATTCAATTGATAATGCAAAAAAAGAGGGGAAACAAACGGTGGAAAAAAGTATTGATGATTCAAAAAGTAAAGCTCATGCCGAATCTGATAGAATTATATCTGATGCAAAAAACAGATCCAAATCCATTTCTTTTAATCTTGACAAACCTATGATTAAAGAGATTATGGACATAATATTCTCTGATTTGTAGTAAGGGGTTGAATCAATAAAGATGAGTACATTGCTAAAACCTGTTCCAATGACCAAAATAGCGGTATTGGGTCTAAAAAAATATCGTCAACAAGTTGTTTCCATTCTTCAAGAAATGAGTGTAATTCAATTAGAACCATTCTCTAAGGATGCAGAGTCATTTTTTAAGACCGAACATGAGAGTGATCTTCAGCGACATGTCTCGGATCAACTCCTTAGAGTGAGAGGACTGCTTAATTCTTTGCCCCCTGGTAACATAGATGGCAAAACCAAAGTTTCATCAGTAGATGAAATTATTCAAAAAATTAAATCATTGAATATAGACAGTACGGTGGCATCATTAGAGCGACAAAAGGATAATATATTGACTGAAATGAAGGAAACTGAAAATAACATTCACCTGCTTGAAGAGTTTTCATTTTTTCCTGGAGAGTTAAACATCTTGCATCTTTCTTCCGGGCGCTCTTTCTTTGGAAGGGTTGCAACAGAAAAGTTTTCTGAATTTAAGAAAAAACTGGAATTAAATGATGAAGATGTAATTTTATATTCAAAAGGTGATGATAAACTGACTCATTTTGTTCTTGTAATTATGCACAATTTTCCTTCTAATGCATTGGCTTCTGTTGTGAACTTGTATAATGTTCATTTAGAAGCAGTACCAAATCTAAAAGGAAAACCTACTGTTGAAATTGAAAATCAAAAACACGTTTACAGTAATCTTTCTACACGATTAAATGAAATTAACAATCAGTTGTCAGAGATTTCTAAATTACATTATACTTTTTTAAAAGGTGCAGAAGAAGAGTTAGATATTGAGAACAAAAAACTAGAAGTGATCAAAAGCCTTGGGTCAACTCGAGATACATTTGCATTGGAAGGTTGGATTCCAAAATCTAAAATAGATTCTGTAAAGACAGCTTTTCAAAAATACAGTGAAGGCACAACCCTGCTATATATTTTGGATACAAAGGAAAACCCGCCTACACTTTTGGAAAATCCTAAAAAATTAAAGAATTTTGAATCGTTTATAAGATTTTATTCATTACCTTCTGGAAATGAATTTGATCCCACTTTGATTTTTGGTTTCATTTTTCCAATTTTCTACGGTTTAATGCTTGGTGATGTAGGATATGGTTTGGTAATACTTTTAGTTTCACGATGGGTTATAAGACGAGTTGAAGGAAAAAAGAGAAACTTCAATATCATGCCAAAATTTCTAAGAAAGTTTGCTTTGACGATATTGCAACCAGTTCAGATGGTAAAACTAGCTAAAGCAATGACTCCTGGAGCGATTATTGCTATTGGGCTTGGATTTTGCTTTAATCTTTATTTCGGATTTCATCTAAATCAACATCTATTTGACTTTTTAAATCATACCTTTGGACTACACTTGCCAGAAGGCGGTGCCCTTCTAGAACCTTTGGGAACTTTTGGTCTTCGTAAACTCTTGCTATTTAGCGGTTATGTGGGAATTGGAATGGTATCTTTTGGATTGATTCTCGGAATAATTAACAGTGCAAGAGAAGGTCATAAAAAACATGTAATAAGCAAAATTGGCTGGTTATTATTTGGCTGGGGTATTGTACTATTAGGATTAGCGCTATTGCATCATCAAAATATAAATCCAATGCAACAAATCACTGGACTTGTATATTTTGCATTAATTATCGTTGGAGTTGGGCTGATGTTTTATGGTGAGGGTGTAAGGTCTATGATGGAATTGCCTTCTATAATTAGTCATATTCTTTCATACACTAGGATTGTAGGTATATTGCTTGCATCAGTCATACTAGCAGATGTCATTGATTTTATCTTCATCAAAACTTTGCATCATACTATATTATATATAATTGTGGGAGTCGCGATATTATTCATAGGTCATATATTCAATATTATATTGGGTGTATTTGAGCCTGGTATACAGGGGGCTAGGCTTATCTATGTAGAGTTTTTCTCAAAGTTTTACCATGGTAATGGAAGACAGTTCAAGCCATTTGGTATTATTAGAAGGTTTACCTCCGATCAATATGCCACTGAAAAATAAAAACAATCTTTTTTTTATTATTTAACTACAACTAATAAATAACTATTGAAATAAATTTATCTATGCGAAAATAATTATGAATATAATATTCTGGTTTATTGTATCTCTGATCTAGTTCCATCAGCATTATATTGATATATTTTTCCTTCCTCTTCGTCGGCCGTTCTTTTATGATTACCATCACAAAATGGTTGGTTTTTACTTAATCCACACATACATATCCATTTGCTTACATTGCCTACTTTTACTTCTAATGGACCTCTATCTTCTTTTTTTACAAATCTTGCCATGCTTTTTTTCAATCACTAAAAATATTTAAATATTTATACAGAAAAATTCGATTTGAATTTATTTGAACTATTATTTTTATTTATATCCTTACTGTAATTACTTTTCGGTACGGTGCTGTTACTCTTTGCTATTTTGGACGCCATGGGCAGTTTTGACCAAATAGTAGGATCAATAATATTGATTATGTTGACTATTCCTATGAACATCATAAATACAATAATAGATACAAAACCCATCTTGCTGAATTTTATCGCATTTTCAATTTTGTCAAATAGGCCAAAGAAACATGCAATAGAAAACAAAATTACTATAATTACTGCTATTGATACAAAAATTGAGCGATTGGGAAACTCAGTTTGGGAAAAAGAAGAAATTGTTAACAATATTAGAAATCCTCCTATTATTGTTGAATCAAGCGTAAGCAGAGTTTTAATATCTATATGCAAATTCATATTAATTTATTCAATAGCATAACAATTGTCAAATAATATAAAATTTTTATATATTCGGTTTTTAAAATTTCGATTTTTCTAATATCTGTTCTTTTGAAAGTCTTATTGGTAAAATTTTTCCTGACCTTGACTTATAAGCTGGATTTCCAATACCAACTGCTATCATAGTATTTTTATTTTCTGAATGTGGGGAAAAAAACTCTGTAACTGCATCATCATAAAATGTAGATCCGGATGCACCTATTTCATTGGCATAAGATGAAAGATATATTTTTCCGGCAATAATACCTGATTCAAATTGAGCTGCTCTATATCCTCTATTACCTAGTATTTCAATAACTTTATTTAAATTTGACATCAAGAATAAAACAGCGCTAGCGTCGCTAAAAAGTGGTTGCCCTAAACATAGGTATCCTGAAAATCTTCTTGATATTTTTTCTTTTATTAATTCTATTGAATTTTGGTTTCGATTATAAAAATACCCCCCTGGATCTATACCTTTTACGTCATTTGCAATCAAATAGATATCTATCAATGTTTCTTTATCTTTTTTAAAATCCATTGGTATACCTCTTGTCGAATTGAACAGGATGCTGGAAAGAGTCGAGAATGAAATTGGGGACCTGGCAAACTTCCGTGATGATCCTCTCTTTAGTATTGTTTCTCCTAGACTGGGCATTGCAGATAATTGATACTTGCTTGATGTGTTTTGTATTTTCTTTACTATTTTATTTTGAGATACTGCAAATGAATTTTTGTCCAATGAAGACAGCTTATTTACCTTGAATCCAGAATTTATCCATTCTTTTACCTCTGAATTTGTAAATAGCTTTGAGCTTGAATATGTCTTCCATATTAGAGGAAATTTTTCCTCATTTTGAGATAGAGGCATAGATTTTAGATTATCTTGATTTATACTTTTTTCTATAATTGTATTGTTGATTTTATTTTCAAAATTATGGTTAGGATCCTTGTCTATAGATATCATTGCTATTGTAGCTTCTTTTTCCATTTCTAACGCTAACAGCTGGTTAACCTTGTCATCAATGAATCCCAAATGAACCTTGGCAGTGGCATTTAAAGATGCTGAAATTCCAAGCATATTTGCTGCTATTACTCCTGCGTCCCAAAACCAGTGTCTATATGAGCGATCTTTGTATTTCCAGGCATTTCTCCATGCAAAGGATGTAAATATTATCGTAATAGGAGAATTCAAAATATCTTTACTGTCTTCTTCTCCTCCTCCTCCTGCTGTTATTGATGATAGTAAAGACCTATAATCTCCTTTACGTAGGGGCACAAGGCTAAATAGAGCTGGGTTAAAATGATATATTCCGGATTTTAAATCCGATGAAATATCTTTACAGACTACATAAATTTCAATTGGATAGAGTGCACCTGTAGCCGATGCAGCTCGCATATAAAAAATGTTATCATTGTAATTGATTGTTCTTGTAATTCCTGCTGAAAAAAAAAGAACTTCTGATAATTCTGTAAGTGTTATTGTTGTTTCTAATTTAATTCCAACTTTGTTTTCTTTTTCATTTAAGGTGGAATCGACATGATGATTATAATTATTTTTATTATTATTTTTTTGGAGATCCTTTTGAGGATTTACCGTGCTAATTGCCAAAGTTGCATTCATAGATGGCATGGGAAAATTTGATGGGAGTTGAATTGGTTGTAAATTTGGATATACTTTAAAAGGGAATGGTCTGTTATCCCAGTCCAAATAATGTTGAGATGTCATTATGCTAATCTCTGAATGCTTTGTTCTCTCGTGATATTCTAAAGAATGCAACGTGTCTTTATTCACAATTACATTATCTATATTGTATGTTTATATAAGAATATCCGGATTGATTGATATTTTATATAATAATATGAATATGTGTTCCTAATTTATAACGTTAATCTGGTGTAGTAGTGTTGTAAAATAAAAAAGAACTGCTACATCCAGTTCTCTAAGAAACATTTGCTTTTGCTAGGTCAATACATGCCTGTAAATGTTTTTGTTCTTCCTTTAGTATGGAACTTACAGTGTTTGAAAGCTCTTTGATTTTAAAGTTTTTACAGATTGCATTCAAAACCTCGTAATGGATTACTTCACCTCCTTCAGCAATAGCCAAGAACTCGATTGCTTCAGAAGAGTCAGGGTCTTCTCCCAAATAGGTCTTCATCATTTTGGTAGCTTTTTTTTCTGTTTCTTTTGCTGTTTTCTCTATATCGTCTTCGCTTATCTTTAATTCTTCATTTTCTTTAGAAAGATCCGAAATTAGCTTTTTAAT
The DNA here is from genome assembly GCA_051955655.1 of Candidatus Nitrosocosmicus sp. Lineage (GTDB taxonomy): Archaea > Thermoproteota > Nitrososphaeria > Nitrososphaerales > Nitrososphaeraceae > Nitrosocosmicus. The sequence continues at coordinate 8,064 of JBQCGN010000059.1, forward strand.
TTGCTCTTCATGAGAATTTGCTTCTTCTTTAATTTCCAATACTTCTTTCTTTGTACTTGAATCTAGTAATTTCATCGCGTTTATTTCTTCAACTGCTTTTTGAGCGGCTCTCTCTAGTCCTAATACTTCACCTATTTTCTCTTCTAATTTTTTTATATCTTCTTTTGATGATTTTGCTGATTTTGACATCATTAAGTTAACAGCAACATAATTTAAATTAGTAATACGAAATTCAAATTAAACGTCGCAAGAACTATTTCAATTCTTATATTATAATGCTAGCTCTAAATTACCAAATTGAAATGGCCATAGAATATAAAAAAAACTATTATTACTTTTTTATATCTTGCAAGACCATGGATATTATCTTTGTAACCCCTAAAAAGGTGATATCTGAAATTTTAAAAGGCTATCTCTTACTATGTGATAGATAACATGTTATAACCTTAATTGAAACTATTACAGAAACAATGCTAAATACTTAATTCATTGGGGATTTTCCTGAAGATATGGATATGATTTCCTGTTATATCCGTAAATAAAAACTCTTTATTTCTTTTTAATACCGTGGCATAATAGCCAATAATCAGTTAGTTAATTGATAGAAATATCATCTGTGATTTGATTCTATAATGTTAAATTAGTTTATTTGCTCTAATGTGGAAAGAATTTACCATAAATAAATGAACATCGTTGTCATGGTTTAATTTAGGTGTTCTGGATGTCTGATAAATCAATATAATACTACTAATGGTTCGATCATATTGCCTACACTAATACAAAAAATTCAAAAATATGTA
>JBQCGN010000060.1:0-5966 GCA_051955655.1 Candidatus Nitrosocosmicus sp.
TAATCAGCATTATAAAAATACTAAAACTGGTGAGTCAACATTTGCCTTGCAGGTGGAAAACCTTTCTAAGATATTTGTTTCAGGTGGAGGCCAGACTGTGGCACTTCGCAATATAAATTTTGCTGTAAGAACAGGCGAGTTTATTTCCATTGTAGGACCATCCGGAAGTGGTAAATCTACTTTGTTAAATATTTTAGGCGCCTTAGATAAACCAACCTTTGGTAAAATTTTCATCGGCGGTATAGATGTATTTTCATTAAAAGATAACATGATTGCTCGCATGAGAAATAATCTCATTGGTTTTATTTTCCAGTCATTCAACCTAATAAATAGAACAACAGTCCAAAGAAATGTTGAAATTCCTGCTATAATTGCTGGAATGGGATCCAAAGAACGATCTGCTCGTTCTATGAAACTTTTGACTGTCTTAGGTATTGGAAATAAAGCTGGATTAAAACCTATGAATTTAAGTGGAGGGCAACAACAGAGGGTTGCAATTGCAAGATCGCTAATAAATAACCCCACAATAATATTGGCTGATGAGCCAACTGGTAACTTAGACACAAAAACAGGAAATGAAGTTTTCGATTTGCTTAAATCTTTGTCTAAAAAATTCGGAAGAACGATAATATTTGTTACTCATAATCCTGAACTTGCTGATCAAACAGATCGATCTATTTACATTAAAGATGGACAAATTGAAAAGGACGTTCTTCATTAAGTGATTATCAATTTGTTAAAAAAAATACATTGTAATAGTATCTATATAAATATAAAAAATATTTTTATTGAAAGAAATGAATCAAAATTATCTATTCAATTTCATACCAATTTTAAAATTGGTATTTCTTTTCTAATTTTTGCTTTTTTATTTTTTTCATATACTCAAAGCTCTAATATGAACATATTTTCATTTGCTCAAGTAGGAAGTTCTACTACTACTGGATCTTCTGCTTTCCCAGAAAGTGCACCTGATACTGATAGAGGTCCTACATTTTTAGATGCCTATTGGACAAATTATCTGTCTACTTCATCGACACCCAACAACAATACAGTAAAAAAAGAAGTAGGTCCTGGTGATGGTACATCTACATTAGCAGTAGTATTGGTTAATAAAGGAAGATCTGATATTACTGGAATAACAGGCTACTTAAGTCTCCCGCCAGATAACTTTCTTTCAATACCGGGAAAAAACAATGGAACTCTTCAATCGGTAGCAAGTGCTAATTCTATTGTAAAGGCCGGCGATACATTTGTTCTTTACTTTGATATGAATGTTTTAAAACAGGCTAAAGTAGGTGGGTATAATACCCCTCTTATTCTTAGATATACGAAAATAAATCAGATCGGCGAGCTTCAGTCCTCTACTAACGTGCCTTTTAGATTAACCGGGAAGGTTATCTTAGATGCAGTATCTGAAACTTCGCAACTAATTCCATCCACTCCAAATCAATTAAAAATATTGATTCAAAACAAAGGCAGTGCAGCAGCGTCAGGTGTTGTTGCAAGGGTTACAGGCATAACAAGTACAACTTCAAGCGCATCAAATACTAGTACTTTAAGCAGTAGCAGCACTTCATCTGGGAGTAATACAACTAATACAGGTTCTAGCACAGGACAATCATCACCATCTTCTTCAAATCCTGCAGTAAATATCGGACCCACAACGTTCGATATAGGCACTATTCAACCCAATGGTACTGCTGCAGTCATAAACCCTCTTATTTATCCAAGTACTTCAGCTGGCGAAACTGTACAGAATATGAATCTGCAAATCACTTATGGTGATGCGTATGGTAATCAACAGGTTTCCAATATTCCCATTGGCTTGGTAATTTTGCCAACTCCGCCTCAATCGGTATTGAATGCAACAACTAATAATGGAAATGCGTTAGTAATAACATCAGGTAAAATTCAAGATCTTAATCTTACTCTTTCCAATAGTGACACAAAGCCAATAACTAATGTTGTAGCTTCCCTGACTCCTCAGTCTAGTACTATTCAGATCCTTGGAGATTCCAGATGGACGTTCCCATATTTGCCTCCACAATCAAAGATGAATCTTGACACAAAAGTTTTCGCTTCTTCAAGTATAGTGGGATCCCCTGCCTTATTTACATTGACTGTCGATTATATATCTGCAGGACAGTCTAAAACTGATGTCCTTAATATTGGCTCTTACATCAGCGGTGATATTAGACTACGCATATATGATGTCGCCATTAATTTTCTGGGAGGAAAACCAAATCTTGTTGGCAATCTTTTGAACGAGGGAAATACTGTTGGACTTTTTACCACTATCGAGGTGGCAAAATCTCCCTCAGGTAACAGTATCTTTTCTGCGCCTCCACCTCAGCAATATCTTGGAGATCTATCTGTAGATTCGCCTCTTCCTTTCAGCATCCCGATAAATATCGATAATAGGACGTTATCTGGTTTAAACGGTGCTCATCCTATTATATTTAAGGTTGCATATAGCGACGATTTAAAAAATGTTCACCAACTATTAATAAATAGCTCTGTTGAATTTAAATCCAAGCCGGTAAGATCATCTAATTCCGGAAATGACAATACTTTATTTGGATTTATTCCTGCAAGTTTGTTAAATAACATGATGTTTTGGTTTGTTATTGTTATTATTGTTGTAATTATTGTCATAACAGTTCTACTTAGAAGAAAAAGGAAATCTAAATCCGGAATCATAGATTTGCAAAATAAAAACGATATGGAATCTTTTCTCGCTGATATTTCTCCTACTACTACTTCACTTAATTCTTCTGATAATCTGGAGAACGATAAATTACAAAAGGAACTACGGGAAACTAAGATCAGTGAAAAACAAAAAGGCAAGGAGTTGAAAAAATAATTTGAATGTAAAAGAAATTTTCATGTTATCATTTGAATCACTTTTGGATAGAAAGGTTAGATCCATTCTGACAATTCTGATGGTAATGGTAGGAAGTGCTCTTTTAATTGCAGTTAATGGTATTGGAGCAGGATTTACTGTTTCTTTTTCTAGGCAGTTTAGCAATTTGGCTCCAAACATACTTTTTGTGAGTAACAGCCAATTCGCTGGCGGTGGCGGCGGTGGCCCCGGAGGTGGCGGAGGAGGAGGTTTGGGTGGTGGGGGAGGTGCCACTCCAAAAATTACTTTGACCTCTGCTGTGGTAAACAGACTCCATTCACTTCCTTTGGTTAGCGACGTAATATCTACTTATAGGGGAACGGTGCAACTACAATCACAGAGTGAGACAAGAAATGCTCCGGTTTTATCAATAGATCCTCAAAAATTACAGGTCATTGCTCCAACAATAGAATTTGAAGATGGTTCTACAGTGCAGCCTAGTAATCCTTCTTCTTTAGTTGTTGCTCATGATGTTGCTAATCCGGCAGGTGATCCCAATCCCTTTTTGGTTATCGGTCGAAATGTCAAGGTTACGTATTCTTTTGTAGATCCTATAACTAATCAACCAAAACAAGAATCAAAGAATTTTATCGTTTCAGCCATAATGCAGGAAACAGGTAATCCGACAATAGATAATGCCATTATTATGAATCCTCAATCTGGGAATTCACTTCTTCAAAAATCAGGCAAATATGACTCCATATTTGTTATCGCGCAGACACCTGATTCTGTAGGTACGGTTCTGCAGGAGATAAAAGACTCGTACGGTAATAATATTGGAGTTAATACAGTACAAGCCATATTAAAAACAATCCAACAGGCCACCGCAGGAATTAATGCCTTTCTTACAAGCATTGGTATTATTTCTCTAGTAGTAGGTGCAGTTGGTGTAATTACAACGCTTTATACTGCTGTTATCGAAAGAACTCGTGAGATTGGCACCTTAAAGGCCATCGGTGCTCAAAATAAAGATATTTTATTCCTTTTTTTGGTAGAAGCCTTTCTGATTGGATTGTTTGGTGCAACAATAGGAATACTGGTGGGACTTGGATTTGGTTATGCTTTAAGTGATATTATGAGAGAAAGTGGAGGTGGTAATCGTCCTCCTAGTGCTCCGGTATTTCTTATAGGTGAAATGATGAGAGTATGGTTTATTTCTGTGGGTTTAAGTATTCTTGCTGGAGTTTTGCCTGCTCTACAAGGATCGAGGTTGCTTCCAATAAAAGCCCTCAGATCACTGTAATTGAAGTTGAAACAAGGATTTGATATATTTTTGATTGATACCAGTTCATCCTGCTAAACAGGTTGTTGATCGATATTGGAATATTTACTAGACAAAGTAGATCTAAAAATAATCTACCTTTTTTCAAATAACTCCCGTATGTCATTTAGATCAATGTCTTCTGATATCGGATTGACTTCTAAAAGCATAAAGGCGAGAGTTGAAAAAATGATCTCACAAAAAGTTATTAGATCATTCTTTTTGATTGTTAATCCTTCTGTATTTGGATATAACAAGATCTGTGTACTAAAAGGAAAATATGGAAAAAAAATCTGTGATACCGATGTATTTAATTTATTTTCTTCGATGGGAAATATTTTAACTCGTATCCAGTATTTAGGTAGAGGCTTTGCTTATAGTTTAGCTATTAACGATAAGTCTGAAAATGAAGTTAAATCATTACTCGATTCATTAAACTGGCCCATAAAATACAAGATATTTCAGTTCAAAAATGTGCCGAGTCAAGAGCTTAGTAAAACGGATTTAAAGATAATGCAGTGTCTATTGGAAAATCCTCGCATGGATATCAATCGTGTTGCAGGTCAGATTTCTTTATCAAGTAAAACTGTTACCAGACACTTGGATAAAATGATTCAAAACCATGTATTACGTTTTTCGATATTATGTGATTCTTCTTCCACATTTGGTTACATACAATTTAGTATTACGTTGTCTGTAGATGAATCTCGATATTATTTAATCCATCACTATGTATCAACCACATTTAAAAATAATATTTTCTATGTCCCTAGAGCATTTGCAACGCCACCTAATGAAATGCGATTCTTTCTCTTTAGTAAGAATTTATCCTCTATCGAAAAAATGCTGATCGAATTAGAATCTATTGATGGTATTAAATCAATTGAACTTTTTGTTGTTCTGTCAATAGAAACTTACACAGAATGGATTACAAAGGAAATTTATCAAAGATTATAAAATTTGAATTCGGAGCTTGTAAACTTTTTTATTTGTGATAATTCCTCATCATGAATTTTTGCATACGATTATGTATTTATCTGTCATTTGATAAGGGAAGATTTTGGCTAATTTGTAAAATAACATAATTCAATACTTTTTTTGCTATTGAAACTACTTTTGGGTCTCTACTAAAGTATTAATATATGCCTGTATATAAAATCTTGTGATTTTTTTAATAACTTCAATGAATTAAATGTATTTCTATGTTAGATTTGTTTTTTTTAATCCAAAAATAAAGTAGGTTAAACCTATAATTCCTCTACTGCATAGTGGAGGAGATAATTTTTTACTGACCCAGAACCGTTCCGCAATTACCGTCTGTATCATCTCCTTTTGTGGCATTAAAATTTATTACTACGCTTTTACTACCTCCGGTGCTACCACAGGCAAAATAATCCGCTCCCTGTCCACCAATGAAAACATTGTTACCACCACCGCCATACAGTTTGTCATTTCCATTTCCTGCCACAATGAGCGTACTGCCACCGCCTGCAATTATTATATTACTCTTGTTTCCGCCGTAAATCTGATCAAGTCCAGTGCCACTGGCGATAATCACATTATTACCCCCACCACCGAACAATTGGTTATCTCCTCCTCCTCCAATAATTATATTATCTCCTGATCCTCCTCGAATTATATCGTTACCGCCTAAACCAATAAGTATAGAACTGCCGTTACCTCCTGTTATACGATCATCTCCTTCGGATCCCATTACCGGATGACATGTTCTATTAGATATACATTTTGCAATATCAGTAAAAATAGCCGATTTAATCTCGCTAAAAGTAGGTTTTTTAT
>JBQCGN010000061.1:0-3131 GCA_051955655.1 Candidatus Nitrosocosmicus sp.
ATTTCATATTAGTCAGATAAGCAGGAATCATCCTACCTGCGAATTTACCTAGTAGTTACTGATCTCAGCATAAAGCCGATTTCTGATGAGGGGTACGGCTAGCACCCCAATCCTACCTACCCCAGCAAATTATAATCGTATACAAATATAATTTTATTGGAAGTTAAAAAGATAATAAAATAAAAAATAAAAAATAAGATATTTGATTACATCATTCCGTCCATTCCTGGAGGCATTCCTCCCATTCCTCCGGGAGGCATTCCTCCTCCTCCACCAGACTTGCTTGAGGCAATAACATCATCAATTCTTAAAATCATCGAGGCAACTTCTGTAGATGATTTAATAATCTGCTCTTTTACAGACAAAGGTTCCACAATATCAAGTTCATTCATATCTGTAATTCTAGAACCTCTTGCATCTATGCCAGCCCATGTAGACCCTTTACTCTGTCTTGACCTTAATTCGGTCATAGTATCAATTGTGTCCATACCAGCATTTTCGGCTAAAGTTATAGGAATGGTTTCCAAAGCTTCTGCAAATTTTTCTGCTGCTAGTTGTTCTCGACCTGTCAAAGTACTAGTCCATTCTTTTAATTTATTAGAAACATAGGCCTCTGGTGAGCCTCCTCCAGCAACTATAAAAGGTTTTTCCAAAACATCTTTTGTCACCATTAAAGCATCATGAACAGAACGATCTGCTTCATCTACAACTCTTTGTGAACCTCCGCGAATAAGTATTGTAACAGCTTTTGGATTTTGACATCCTTCTATAAATACCCATTTATCAGACTCGACTTTTCGCTCTTCAACTAAATCAGCATTACCTAAATCATTTGACGTCAGATCATCTAAATTATTAATTACACGTGCACCTGTTGCTCGAGACAGTTTTGTCATATCACTCTCTTTTACTCGTCTAACAGTTAGGACACCAGTTTTAGCAAGATAATGCTGTGCAATATCATCGATACCTTTTTGACAGATTACTACGTTTGCTCCGACTGAATTGAGTTTATCTACCATAGATTTTAGCATCACATTTTCTTCATCCAGAAAACGCTTCATTTGATCAGGAGAGGATATGTTTAGTTTAGCATCAAATTCAGTCTTTTCGATTTCTAGTGCAGAATTAATCAAGGCAATTTTTGCTTTGTCAATACGTTTTGGCATACCACCATGAACGACCTCCTTATCCAAGACTATTCCTTTTATTAGCTTGGTATCTTTAATAGAACCACCAGCTTTCTTTTCGACTTTGATATCATCTAAATCAACTTTAGTAGATCCAGTTCTATTTTCGGCCACTTGTTGGGCAGATGTTACTACGATATTTGCCAAATCCACTGAATCCTTGGAAACCAATTTAGTTTGCATAGAGGTTTTAGCTACTTTTATCAATTGATCTTTATTTTGACCATCTACCTTCATTGCAATACTATTTAAAATTTCAATAGACTTGAAAGCAGTTTTTCTATAGCCATCTACAATAACAGTTGGATGGACATTTTTAGCGATCAACTCCTCTGCACGTTCAATCAATGCACCTGCCAAAACTACAACAGATGTAGTACCATCGCCCACCTCATTATCTGTAGCTTTACTTATTTCTACCATCATTTTTGCTGCAGGATGTTGGACATCTATTTCCTTTAGAATAGTTGCGCCATCATTTGTAATAGTTACATCACCTAAAGAATCCACAAGCATCTTATCCATACCACGTGGTCCCAAGCTTGTTCTTATTATCTCCGCAACTGTTTTTGCAGCAGTAAAATTATTTTTTTGTGCTTCTTTGCCTTTAGTTTCACTTGCGCCTTCTTTTAATATTAGAACTGGCATACCGCCAGCTGAACCTTGTTGAATTGACATTTTCCATTATTCACCTTAAAATTATAATTAATTTGGCAATTAATGGTTATTTTAACTTACTTATAGGATAAGGAAGGATCCTCGGCAACATTGCAATAATCTTTTTCTAAAAAATTAACATATTCTAAAATTATATCAATTTAACAATACTTGTTGCCAGATGATTTTATAGCAATCACATTCATACATATATCCATATGTAGATTTTACAATAAGAAAAGACATTTTAATAAGATTGAAAAATAATAGTAAAAAAAATTTACAAATTATTGATTTTTAATTACTGAAACAAAGAATCATACTTTCCTTCGGTTAAATCACGATAGACGTCTTTAGCAACTTTATCCTCAACTTTTACACCAAGACTTAAACATGAACCGATTATTTCTTTAGCAGTAGACTTTGTATCTTGAGCATAAGAAATATCGGATTTCATTTTGGCTATTTTAACTACACTCTCCATAGATATATTTCCGACAAAATTGGCGCCAGCAGTACCTGATCCCTTATTAATTCCTGATTCTTTAAAAATAAGTGCAGCGGTTGGAGGAATGCCAACTTCCACTGAAAACCTTTTGGTCTCTGAATCTACCTCAACTTTAACTGGAACTTTCATGCCGGGAAAATCCTTAGTTTTTTCATTTATTGTATTTACTACTTGCAAAATATTAATACCTAAAGGTCCAAGTGCTGGTCCTAATGGAGGTCCTGCATTTGCTTCACCTCCGCTTACGAGAGCATTTACAATTTTTTTGTCACTCATATTATAACTTAATACAGTATCTTGAAATCCTCTTATATTCTTATAAAGTCTTTTTTAAATAATTGGCATCAACTGTTACAGGTATTTGATATGGAGAATCCAATAAAACAACAGTCGCTTCTTGTTTTTCATAATCTACCCTCATTATTTTGGCTTTCATCGATTTAAAAGGACCTGCAATAATTTCAACAGTATCATCAATTACTAATTCAGTAACTACAGGTTTTTTAATTAAATAACCTTCAAGATCCTTAAAAGGCAGTTCGCCTCTAATTTGACCTCTGATATGACGTATACCGTATAGGGCTTCATGAGCAATATTCGAATCCATAGATTCAACTATAACATAACCCTTGAAGGCATCAAGAAACAAAATTGAATAAATACCATCTATCTTTTTAGTAGATAATCTACTTTGGAGCATTGATGCAATCAAACTCTCTTGACCTCCTGAAACTCGGACAACAAAGAATTTAGAATCAGAGTCGTTTTCTTCTTCA
>JBQCGN010000062.1:0-2849 GCA_051955655.1 Candidatus Nitrosocosmicus sp.
TTCAACGAGATACAGTAATCTAGAGTATTATAAATGCATTAATTTGAATGTGCTACAAGAATTAGAACAATACTATAATGACCATGAAATAAAGAGAAACTTGTCATTCAGCTTTTCCATTAGGTTAAAACTACAAAAGAGATAGCAAAACAGGCTCATTTCTTTCAGTATATAATATAATTAAAGTCATTGTAAAAAGAGGATTGTGACAGAGCATACGATTTGTCGATTAAAAAAGTTCAGAATACTTGCAGATGTATTTAGAAATATATTGAAAAAGTATAACAGGATATCTGACCGAGATTTTAGTTTGATAAATTAAAAGATAATGGATCTTTATAACTAGAACCGACACAATATCCGTATGATGATATAGATAGTATCTAATAATGTGAGATATCTAATATATATATAGAAGAATTTGTATACTTTGGATATGAATGGATTTCAACTTAAAGGAACGATTATATCAATTAGCTTCATAATATTGATCTATAGTCTGGTTATTACAAACGCTTTTGCACAAAATAATAATAGCACTATCTTATCAACAAAATCTGATAACGAATCATCAGTTTTTCTATTCGTTTATACAGAGTCTGGCGGAAAATTACTTACAGATAAAAGAATATCCTTTAATTCTTTTACTGGTGGATTGGTATCTATCGATAACTCCCCTGCACACACATATCAAATAAAAACATTAAGCAATTCAACGATAGAAAATATTAAAAAAATATTTACAGATAATGATTTGTTTTCGATAAATAAAATTTATCATACAGCTGCTACTGACATTCCAGTTCAAAAATTATTGGTTGTTATAAATGGTAAAGTAATTTCAACTGAAATAAATATACCTGGTCCAGTTACAGAACAGAAACCAAAAGGGTTAATTAATTTTATAGATGCGATCAGAAATGCATCTTTATCCAAATAGATTCCTTAACATCGTCTGCTAAACCAATTATCTATTTTATCTTTTATATTAATAATATTTACAATGCAAAAACGATATTTATGAGGTCAATCTCAGTTGAATTTCAATGAACATCGAGCAACTATATCTCAACCTTATAGGCTAGAATTATAAATAACATTATCTTTCTTTCCTCACTTTATAAACCAAAAAATTTAATAGATTGCGTTGTAGCAATAAACTTCCAACTATCTTCAGTCCTTCTAAATTTAAAACAGATTTATCTAATTCCTTAAACTCGTCTAATTATTATTATATAATCGAATCAGGTAGTCACTAATATTCTAGAAGAATTTATTTCTAACATATCTGGAGCAACTAAAAAAAATTATAATTTATATTAATGATTATACAAATTCCTGTTTTAACTTTTAAATATAATCTTTATCTAATTATGTATTTCAGGAAGCTACCACATCCTTCAATTGATTGACATAATCATGTACTGAAGCAAATTCAAACGTTACACTTTTTCAATTTGAATGTTTTTTAATCCTGCCTTTTCCAAAGAAATTTTCAAAATCCTTTCATCTGCAAGAGATTTTTTATTCTTGAATGTATGGAGGGCTTTTGTATAAGGATACAGAGTTTTCTTTCTGTCTTCCAAAATCATTATCTCCTTCTGTCATTTAATGCATTTTAATGCATTACAATTTGTTTTCCTAGTTACAGATTATGAATTTAAGTAACTTTAATGAGGGACTTGTTGCTGCTCCTTTCAAATGATTAACTTAAGGTAGTTAGCTTAACTGCTGCCGCTCCAAGCACCTGCAACACATGTTGGCCCAGATTTTAAGGTATGAGCAAAATCTCCAGTGCTATTCTCACCTGTTCCACAACATACAAATTCAGCTCCCAAAGTTCCGAACTTGAGTATATCACTAAAATCTAGGCTATTTGGAACCACTGTTATGTTACGACCGGCACCATCAAAAAATGATCTACTATCTAAAGACTGCATAGCTATAGTAGCTATCTGTGTAAATCCACCGGTGGAATTATTACTTTTCATTTGATTGTAAACCGATGTTAATTGCTCGATTGTGTGGGCTGTCAAGGTTCGGTTTCCAGGATGTGAGGAAGAATTCAATGCAATAGAGTCAATCTGAATAAACAGTTTGGCATTCTGTGGTGAATCAAAAGCCCATTTTTGCCAACTGAGTTACATTCTGGATGAAAACAGATGATTCAACTCCGGATTGAAGGTTGACACCGAAAAAAGGGCCAGCATAATCTCTTTTGTATGCCTCAGGAAATTGAACATCCTGAACATTGATAGATAAAACGCTTGTAGTTATGGCAGATATTAAAAAAAATTGCTAATCCTATGATCGATTTCTTATTTAGCATTGGATGGATAGTCTCCAATAAGGTGTAAAAAATAGGTTAAATTATGGTCCTATGTGGGCACATTCTGCATGAGCAGTGTCTTTATTATTAGATCCTGGATCTTTAGCTTTGGCGTTTTCGCTTACACATGCTCCATGATTATGAGGATGTGGAGGCTTTACAGCAAATGCTGGATTTGAGACTATGATCATTGTTGCTACCGATACTACTAGAACCATAGTAACTAACATCAATCCAATCTTTATGTTCATTAATTTTGACTGGCCTATTACACTATAAAAACCGTTATGAAAAGGAGAATTGATTTAATCAAATATAGAAATACTATGGAAATGCTACAGTAAATACGAATCTTCCGTAAAACTTTATACATATAACAAGATGTTCGCAGGAATGCAAAGATCTATCAATAATAGATAGACATGTCTCTGGCTGTTGACAGAAAGGATGATGAGATGTTTCGGCGCTTTATGCCTCGTAGCCATCATGAGAATATTTCCCAGAAAAGGCTTCGGTCATT